>JAIXKT010000053.1:26371-30265 GCA_026932145.1 Bacteroidia bacterium | reverse complement strand
AAATAAATTTTGGTCTTCTCTTTTTTTTCTCGGAACTTCGTCAAGCGCTGCGTTACAGGCAAGCGTAAAACAACCGTACCACTATCAACATTCGACAAATAACAAAAGAAAAATTTGCCAACGCTTCACAAAATTAAAAGAGGTGCAAGCCAACACACAAAGCCAATGCTATTGCACCACATTTAATTTTGCCCCAACGCTCCCAAGCCCACCCACCACCACCCTGACATAAAATATTCACAAAAAATTTTGGCGAACAAAAATAAATTACTATTTTTGGACAAAATGTGCCAAAGCAAAAAATGTCAACGGTAGAAAAAATATCATTTGGAGAATATATCCGAGAACTTAGAGAAAGTGCAAACCTTCCACTTAGAAAAGTGGCAGCAGAGTTAGATATTGACACCTCTACTTTAAGTAAAATTGAAAAAAACGAACGAAATGCAAATGAATTAATTCTTGACGGAATTTCAAGATTTTTCAATATTAAGAAATCAGAACTAAAACTTCGCTATTTGAGTGATAAAATAACTTATCAATTAATAGATGAAGATAACGGACTGGAAATCTTGAAAGTAGCTGAAGAAAAAATTAAATATCAAAGACGAGAAAGTAAAAAATGAATATAGACAAAAACATAAAAGACAACAAACAAGAACTCTTAGCATATTTCAGAGATAGAGCGAGTGAGTTTTTGGTGCAGATAAAATCTCAATTCTCTGAAACTGAATTTAGCAAAAGAGCAAGTGCAATCAACCGAGCATTAAATCAAACGAAAGATAATCTGATAACGACTTTATTACAGAAAGCTGAAAAAGAGCATTGGACAAATCAGGAAAAATTGGAGTCAATCCTGATGATAACTTACTGCAATATTGTTGTGATGATTGAAAGCCGTAACTCGGTAAGATCTTATGAATATATGGACTTTTCGAGAAGAGTTGGTGAGCTTTGGGATCCGTTTTGCAAGTTGTGTTTTTATTATCCGATAAACGATATTTCATTATTTATTCCTCCTTTATTTTCGGAAGTAAGGAAAAAATTAGCCAATGAAATTATTGAATACATTGACAATTTGAGTATTTCTGACGAGGAAAAACAAGAACTTAAATCTTACTATGAAAAAGTTTGGAGCTTGGTAACATCAGGAGAAATTCAGTTGGAATTGGATTTACATTTCAATTACAATGAACAAAAATATGTGGTTGATTTCAAAAGTGGGTTTGGCTCAAACGAAAAAGGAAACACAAACCGACTTTTACTGGTAGCTACTATTTACCAAAACCTTGATGACAATTATAAATGTTTGCTTTTTGTAAGAGCTGAGGAAAATAACAGCTATTTCAACAGATTGAAAAACTCTGGAATTTGGGAAGCGTATAGTGGAATCGAAGCCTATCAGAAAATCAAAGAATATTCTGGTTATGATTTAAAATTATGGACTGAAACTCATATTGACTGGGCTAACGATTTCAATACAGAAACAACGGAACATTTAACCGACAATAATCTTTTACAATATCTACTTTGGTAATGATAAGCGAAGCAAGAAAATATCAGGCATTTTACACTAAATCAACACCAATCGTTGATTATATGGTTAATCAATTATTTCTTAAAGCATCGGACAAGATATTTGAACCCTGCGGTGGAGATGGCGTATTTGTGGAAGCAATATTGAACGAAAACGAATTTGCACATATTGATATTTGCGAGCTAAATCCTAACTCTGTTGAAATTTTAAACAGTAAGTTTTCTGATTTTCTAAATATATCTATTCGAGAATGTGATACGCTTTTAGATTCAGAATTGAGTTTTAATTCTTGCTTTGGTGGTATCTATGACAAAATCATTGCTAATCCGCCTTACGGGGCTTGGCAAGATTATGAGAAGCGAGCAGTACTCAAAAAAATGTATCCTGAACTGTATGCCAAAGAAAGTTACGGTTTGTTTCTATATCGTTGTATTGAGTTGTTGAAAGAAGATGGTATTTTATCTTTTATTATTCCCGATACATTTCTCAATCTGCATATGCACAAAGCTTTGCGAAATCATATTCTGACCACAACCCAAATTGTGGAATTAGCCTTGTTCCCGTCTTCGTTTTTCCCAGGAGTAAACTTTGGCTACGCCAATCTTTCCATCATTACTTTGAGAAAGAAAAGCGATTATAAAGAATGCTTACAAAATACTTTTAATGTTGTGAATAGATTTAGTAATGTCGAGCAATTAAACAATATTGAAGATAAAAATTTAAAAACGTATTCTTTCAAACAAGAAGCGATTTTAAACAATCCCGACCACGCTTTTTTGATTGCTGAAAATAGTAACGTGCTAAGGTTAATTAATCAATCAAAATTCAAAGTCGGAGATATTGCCGATTGTGTTACAGGATTTTATTCAGGAGATGACAAACGTTTTTTACAAGTAATCAGTGCTGATTTAAAGAATGGGAAAAACTATGATTTAGTCAACGCAGAAAGCATCAATTCAGATTATAAAAACAATACTGAAATACTGAATGGAATTGACGGACAGCAACATTTTTTACCAATCGTTAAAGGTGGAAACACCAAATATCTAAAGCCTGAAAGTTGGTTTATGAATTGGAGTAAAAAAGCTGTGCAACATTATAAATCTGACAAAAAATCTAGATTTCAGAATCCAAAATATTATTTCAAATTCGGAATTGGCGTACCAATGATAAGTTCGTCAAGCATTACCGCTTCTCTGATTGAAAATAAATTATTCGACCAGAGTATTGTAGGCATCTTCCCCAAAGATGAAAGTTTGACTTATTATTTATTGGCTTTTTTCAATTCGCCTACTTGTAATAAATTGATAAGAACCATCAATCCGTCAGCCAATAATCCTGCAAATTACATTAAGAAAATTCCGTTTATCATTCCCGAAAAAACAGTTTTGGAATTGATAACCGAAAAAACAAAAAGTATAGTTGACGAAGTAAGAACAACAGGGAATTATAATGAAAGAAAGGAATTGGAAATTTGGGAAATGATTGAGAAAATTTATAAACTTTAATAAACCATAAAATATGGGAGAATATTCAAAACGTGTTGGTGAAGTCGGTGAAAATGTTGTTGCAGACTTCTTAAAACTTATCGGATGGCAAAACCCTTTAAGAAATGATGATATTGCAAGTATTGATACCGACTTTAGGAAAAGGACAAATGGAATTGATGGATATTTTCATTATATAAATCCCATGGTTAGTAGCACCATTGAAAATGTTATTTATTCTTCCAAATACAGTACCGACCCATACCCTTTATCACAAGTAATTACACAATTTAAAGAGCGTTATCTCGAATTAGCTAAAGCAATCGAATCCTTTAAAAAATCAGAGCTAAAACAGAATACCATTAATCTTCACCAAAACATTGACACACATTTTGACAGAGGCATTTTATTTTGGCTGAATAACTCAGGAACAGGTGAAAATGATTTGGTAAGTCGATTATCTAGTGTTATGTTAATCGTAAATTGGTGGATAAAGTCTTCTGAGTTTTTGCCTTGCATCGTTTGTTGTAAATTGCCAATTGATTTTACCATTTTTGTTGTTTCTGTGTTGTTGCCAAGCCTCTACTTCGCTGACAATATTTTCTATTTTTGCGATATGCCTATTCAAACATTGATGGTTTAGAACGTGTAATTCTATTTCTGCCATATTTAGCCAACTTCCGTGTTTAGGAGTATATACAAATTCAAACCTGTCCCAAATTCGTTTTGCTTCCTGCGGTTCAAACATTTCATATAATGCCGATGGGGAATGGGTTTTAAAATTATCCATTACCAAAGTTATCTTCTTCGCTTCCGGATACATTTCATCAGCTATTCTTTTTACAAACATTGCCCAATCTTTTTTGGTTTTTG
>JAIXKT010000053.1:22775-23671 GCA_026932145.1 Bacteroidia bacterium | reverse complement strand
GTTTTTTTGTAAAGATACGAAATATATGCGTCATAACATATTTAACCTAACACTACAAACAACCTGACGACAATATTGACAATGTTTTACTAACTGTAAAAAAGTATGACGGACAATCGTCAATGAAAAATTATTTCATTTGTCCAAACTATGACGGAACAGCCAACATTCAGAAAGCAAAAGTTGAATACATAGGCTTTGATTATTGGGAAGGTTGTGAAACAGGAAAAGGCAACTGCAATCCTTTGACATTTAAACGAACAAAAAATGAAAAGAATTGGTTCTTGCTTATGCCTTGTGGTGGAACAGAAACAGCAATAACAATTTCTGGAAAGAGTTTCAGTAAAGAATTACATTTGTATCACGACAACTGTCCTCCATATATAGAATTGACAAGTTTAACTGATGGACAATATACAGCAAATATGAGAGCCTGCGGACTTGGCGCAACTGTAACATTTAATTTGACAACAACAAAATGAAAAATACGGCAGGTAACATCGTATTGGCAATAGGCGGGCTGAACGCCTTCGTATCAACGGAAGTGCAAAATTCAACTTCTGTTCTTCGATTGGAGTTTAGTGCTAAAATTCCCGCCCATCGCCAATATGCCGGACGTTGAGCGACATTACGCCTGCGGCGTAGTTTTGTTCTTCGTGTTTTGCTGCGCAAACACTCCCATCCAAAACAAATGTCGCTCAACGCAGCGCTTGACCTAATTTTGTCTAAGATACGCCTGGGCTTTGCGCCGGCTGCGGCTCGCACCGCTCGCCGTTCCGGCTAACGTCGCCCAACAAAACACTTGACAAAATTAGATCCCAAGAAAAAAAACACCGGAATACCAAAATAAATTTTGGTCTTCTCTTTTTTTTCTCGGAACTTCGTCAAGCGCTGCG
>JAIXKT010000053.1:18047-20001 GCA_026932145.1 Bacteroidia bacterium | reverse complement strand
AAATTGAAGAAATAAAAGCCAACAAGATTTTTGAAAACGCTTTTGAATGGCGTTTTGAATTTCCTGAAGTACTGAATGATGAGGGCGATTTTGTGGGCTTTGATTGCGTTATAGGAAATCCGCCTTATATCAGACAAGAAGAAGTAAAAGATTTAAGCGGTTACTTTCAAAGTAAGTTTAAAAGTTTTTCAGGCAAGTCAGATATTTACGTTTTCTTTTATGAAAACAGCATAAATCTATTAAAGCCCTATGGAGCAATTAACTTTATTACATCAGGAAAATTCTTTGAAGCAAGCTATGGTAAACCCTTGATTGAATTTCTTCTTAACAATACCGAAGTAATCGAAATAATCAATTTCAATGACCTGCCTGTTTTTGAAGGTGCAACAGCTTATCCATTAATTTACTTTGCAATTAAGAAAAGTAAAGATGACTACCAGTTCAATTACTATAGCCTAAATGAACTGCCGACTTTCTCACTAAAAGAAAAACTTAGCAGTTCAGAATTATTAAGCACATCAAAATCAATTTTCACTCAAAACGATTACAAATTTGTTGACAACAGAATATCAAACATTATTGAAAAAGTAAAAATTGGAAGCGTTCCAATTAAAGATTTCTGCGGACTGCCAATTGTTGGAGTTAAGACAGGATTTAATGAAGGTTTTCTCACTGATTTAAAAGATGATAGGATAGTAAAACCTTATGTTTTTGGCAGAGACATCAAAAAATACAGCCCAATTAAACCTGCAAACAAAATCATCTTCCCATATAATGATGACTATTCAATTGCAGACATAAATGAATATCCAGAAATATCATCACATCTTGAAAAACAGAAAACCAAGTTATCTCAAAGAGCTATTATTAAGGAAGGCTTAGTTACCAAAACAAAATGTTGGTATGAATATCAGCAGATAAACAAAACTGTTGATTACAATGCTGAATACATAATCTACCCAAACGTATCATTGGGCAATAATTTCACATTAACAAAAGGTGCAGTAATTGATATGACGGGCTTTTTGATTAAATCAAATAGTCGTTACCTATTGGCAATTTTGAACTCAAAACTCATTGCTTTTTTAATGAACATATGGAGCATTAGTCGCAGGGGTGGTTACTTGGAATACAAAGTGCAATACATTGAAAAAATACCAATTAAAAATATTTCTGAAAAGGAGCAAAAGCCATTCATTGAGTTAGTTGAAAAGATTTTAGAAGGTCGCAAAAATGATAATAACACCACAGACTTAGAAAGCCAAATAGACCAATTGGTTTACCAGCTTTACGACTTGTCCGAAGAAGAAATTAAAATTATTGAGAACGCATAAATGATAACAACATTAATCATATTAGGTATTCTGACAGTGTTTATCATTGGCTTTGTTCAGGTTTATAATCGTCATTCAAGAGTTGTAAAGAAGATTGATTTTGCAGGAGAATACAGAAACAAATTCATAGAGTTTTCTAACAAGTATTTTGAAACTTATGACCGTTGGAGCAGAGCAGGTGATTTTGATGGACAGTTGTATGTATGGCTCACTATGAACGTAAGTAAAATACAAGGCAATTTAGGAACATTTGGTATTATGGACTACATCGCTCCATTTCAAACTTACAGAGTTTCAAATTATCAAATAGTAATAAACACTATTCCAAAATTCAGAGACGGAACCGTTAAAGACTTTGACGTTAATTCGGTTGACGACTGTTTGTTAAGATATATCGGTTATTTGGAAGAATATAGCCAAGACACCCAAAAGAACTTGAAAAATCCAATTGTTTGGTTTCGTGAAGGGTTTAGAGAAGTATTAAGCATCCCGATTTTTGTCTTGAATTGGTTTGGAATTATAAGCAGCAGGACAGTTAATTCCATTAAGGACAGTTTAATTTACAAAGTATTATCAGGACTTATTGCCTTGGTGACACTTGTAAGCGGACTTGTAACAAT
>JAIXKT010000053.1:15577-17900 GCA_026932145.1 Bacteroidia bacterium | reverse complement strand
CAACCGCACCAAAGACAGCGAAACCCACGACAGACAAGAAGGGCAGCAGCTAACATCGGTTTGGCGTAATGGCGGGTTCAGTGCTTCGTATGACAGTTTTGTGGTAAGTTCAAGTGCAGTTCTTCTATTGAACTTTTGTGCTTCGATTTCCGCCACTACGCCAAGCCGCAAAAACGTTGAGCGACAAGCGTGTTTTAGCGAACACTCATCCTTACAATTAAGAATCATTCCAACTACATTTTTCCTTATTAACGAAATAAACCCGTAAATAAGACTTGTATGGTAATCTTATTTTGGTATTTTTGCAACATCAAAACACTTTAAAATGGCTTTACTACCATATTCGGAAGAACAGGTTCTTGACCGACTAAGATTTGAAAATCCTTGGTGGGTGACTGGAACAGTTGAGGAATATTATACTTCAATGCAAAGAAGATTGTATTTTGACTTGTTTATGCCTCTCGTTACAGAGACAGGTGTCAGAAGAGCTGTTGTTTTAATGGGACCGCGAAGAGTTGGGAAAACGGTTATGATGTATCATGCTGTTCAAAATCTGCTTGAAAATGAAATTGACCCTTTGAAAGTAGCTTTTGTTTCAATTGAAACACCCATATACAACAACATCAGTTTAGAGCAACTTTTTAGTTTTTGCCGTAAGGCAACAAAACAGGACAGTCCCAAAGGCTGGTATATCTTCTTTGACGAAATACAATATCTAAAAGATTGGGAAGTGCATCTAAAGTCCTTGGTTGACAGTTATCCTCATACTCGCTTCGTGGTTTCGGGTTCTGCTGCTGCTGCTTTACGACTTAAGAGCAATGAGAGCGGAGCAGGGCGATTTACAGATTTTATGCTGCCACCGTTGACCTTTAATGAGTTTCTCCATTTGAAACAATTGAACAGACTTATCACAGAAACAAATCTTGACTGGCAAGGCAGTTTGACAAAATTTTACAGCACCAATAACATCAATGAGTTAAACAAGCATTTTTTGGACTATATCAATTATGGTGGTTATCCCGAAGTGATTTTTTCGGATAAAATTCAAAGTAATCCGGGGCGATATATCCGAAGTGATATTATTGATAAAGTGTTATTGAGAGATTTGCCAAGCCTTTATGGAATAAGAGACGTGCAAGAACTTAACTCGTTGTTTACTGCAATAGCATATAACAGTGCAGGAGAAGTAAGTCTTGAAGATTTAAGTAAAAATTCAGGAGTTCAAAAGAATACTATTAAACGTTACATTGAATATTTAGAAGCCGCATTTTTAATAAAGGTAGTTCATAAAATTTCAAACAAACCCAAGCAGTTTCAACGAGCAACGCAGTTTAAGATTTATCTGACTAATCCTTCACTGAGAAGTGCGTTGTTTTCCCCGTTACAACCAACTGACCCATTTATTGGAAACATGGTTGAGACGGCAATTTATGCTCAATGGCTTCACAGAGAATGGTTTACTCCTTACTACGCAAGGTGGCAGAAAGGAGAAGTTGACATGGTTAAACTTGACGACAAAAATTTCAAACCTCAATGGGCTGTTGAAATCAAATGGAGTAATCAATTTTATGAAAAACCTGGTGACTTAAAATCGTTATTGCAATTTTTAAAGGACAATAACTTACAAACCGCATTAGTTACAACTATTGACAAGGAAGGAACTAAAGAAATAGACAGTATAAAACTAAAATACATTCCTGCATCGGTTTACGCATATACAGTTGGGAAGAACACTATTTTACAAAAACAAAAACGGAATACGTGACAACAGAACGCCAGCCACCAACAGGCAGCTTGGCAAAATGGCGGATTCAGTGCTAAATTCAACGGTAGTTCTTCGATTGAACTTTAGTACAAAACTGAACATTTGTGCTTCGATTTCCGCCACTGCGCCAAGCGCCAAAACGTTATAGCCAATTCCCCCTACTCCCCAGAAGTTGATTTTGCCAGCTAACGGTAAACACGCACAATACGAAAATTTTCTATCTTTGATAGGCTCTTTGCAAGGCCGATTTTAGAACTGTTACTCCGAGTACGAGCGCAATTCTGGTTGAGATGTTTGCGATGCTTTATACGATAATGATATTTTAATTAGACCAAAATGTATCTATATTCATATATTTGAATGTGCATATAGACATTACCATTTGAGGGCTTAGGTTCTTTATTGCTTGGTCAAAGAATGTGCTGATTTGTTCTAAATTTTCGAAATGTTTATTGGTAAACTTTCTTTTGATATGTTGCCATATCTTTTCAGCAGGGTTTAACTCTGGGCTGTAAGGAGGTAGAAATAATAGGAAGATATTTTTTGGAATGATTAGTT
>JAIXKT010000053.1:9855-10990 GCA_026932145.1 Bacteroidia bacterium | reverse complement strand
GGGAGAAAATTTGGGCTTTTTTAAAAATTTAGAGGTTATGCAACACGCTCAATTCAAGTCAACGATTAAAACTTGCAGACAAAACTCGTTTTGTTTTTGAACAATATTTACAAACATTGAAATCTATGCTTAACAAAAATGAAGAAATAGAAAAAGTTGCTCAACAACTTTACAAAAAATACAAATCGGCTTTTGACCTTGTTTTTAAGTATTCAGTACCAACAGACAGCAGTGAAATTTGGAACAAAATTCAAAACCTTGTTTCAAACGAAAAATCAATCCGTCCTTTTCAAAGTAGCAAGACATATATTCGTTTTCAACCAAACTATTTGTATGACAACTTACAAACTCTAAAAGATGTAGGACTTGTTTCTCAAACAGACGACTTAACCGAAAATTGGATGTTTCTTTTTGAATTTAATTTAAGAAGTAATCAAGTTACTTTTGACTGCAAAATTGGACTTGGCGAACAGAAAGAAAGAGAGAAACTTTACGAAATTTACAAGGCAAATAATGACGTTTTCACAAAGGTTGTAAAAGCAAACGGACTTTTAAGACCTCAATGGCATCAAGCATTTCAGAAACAAATTCTAACGAAAACCGACATTGAAAAATATTTTGAAAATGACAGCAACGACATTGAGCAAATTATAGAGAAACGATTTAGAGAACTTATAGACAAAGATTTACCGAAAATAATTGAACGAATAAACAAAGAAATAAAAAATGGCAGCAGGTAACGGGCAGTTTGGCAAAATGGCGGGTTTAGTGCTAAATTCAACGGCAGTTCTTCGATTGAACTTTAGTGCAAAGCTGAACATTTGTACTTCGATTTCCGCCACTTCGCCAAGCTGCTAAAACGTTGAGCGACATTACGCCTGCGGCGTAGTTTTGTTCTTCGTGTTTTGCTGCGCAAACACTCCCATCCAAAACAAATGTCGCTCAACGCAGCGCTTGACCTAATTTTGTCTAAGATACGCCTGGGCTTTGCGCCGGCTGCGGCTCGCACCGCTCGCCGTTCCGGCTAACGTCGCCCAACAAAACACTTGACCTAATTTTGTCTAAGATACGCCTGGGCTTTGCGCCGGCTGCGGCTCGCACCGCTCGCCGTTCCGGCTAACGTCGCCCAACAAAA
>JAIXKT010000053.1:0-9027 GCA_026932145.1 Bacteroidia bacterium | reverse complement strand
ACAAAACACTTGACAAAATTAGATCCCAAGAAAAAAAACACCGGAATACCAAAATTTATTTTGGTATTCTCTTTTTTTTCTCGGAACTTCGTCAAGCGCTGCGTTAGCGGCTATTCTGTGGAGACAGCGTTTCAACACAAGAAGTGTCCAAAGTTTAAAGAGCCATATGAATAAAACAATCAATAAAGTAGGCTTTTGGTCAGGACTGATTGCCTTTGCAGCAACAGCGGCTTACGTTATTGTTCAGGTGCTACAAGTCATCGGTTTACTTCCCTACCCATTTGACGAAATTTTAGTTTACAGTACTTCGCTTTGCATCGTTATACCTTTTGTTCTTGAAATGCTTGCGCTGCATTATGTAACACCGGATACAAAAAAGTTTTGGAGCCATGCCGCTCTTATTTTTTCTATTATCTATTCAGTATTTGTTACGGCGAATTATGTTGTCCAATTGGCGACAGTAATTCCTAATAAGCTAAAAGGTAAAGCAGATGAAATTCGTCTTCTTGAGCAAACACCTCATTCTTTGTTTTGGGACTTTGATGCGTTGGGATATATTTTCATGGGCTTAGCAATGCTTGTAGCCATTCCAGTATTTGAGAAGCATGGTCTTCAAAAATGGGTGAGACTTTCTTTTTTAGCGAATGTTTTTGTTACGCCGTTGATTACATTTGTATATTTCTATCCGACCTTTTCAACTAAGTTGCTCTTTCTTGGTTTCAGTTGGGGAATTACAGCGCCTTTGGCTATGTTGATGCTTACCCTTTTGTTTAAAAGGAATAACAAACTAAACCATGAGCAATATTAAGCGACCTGAAAATAGTATTCGCTATCCATTAGGCATATTGCTTTTGCTTGTCGCAGTTAATGCATTTTACGGTGGATATTACGGATTGTCAGGAGCAAAGACTGTTCCAACAGAATGGCTAAAAGGCAGCCCTTTTCGGAACTACTTTATTCCAAGTTTATTTCTTTTTATTGCTGTTGGGGGTTCAACCTTCACCGCAGCAATCCTTGTATTCAAACGAAACCACAAGGCACGCAAAGCAGCTTTTATAAGCGGTATAATTATTCTTGTCTGGCTTGCTGTACAAGTGGCAATAATAGGCTATGTTTCATGGATGCAACCTGCAACAGCAATTGCGGCTATTATAATTCATTTTCTAACTTGGCAACTCCCGAAATATGGAAATTAGACATTTTTTACTTTGGCTACCGATGATAGTGCTTGCATTTGCCAACGCAACACTAAGAGAATTGGTGTTTATAAAGCAGTTTAGTGAATTTCGAGCACATCAGTTGTCAACTGTGACCCTAATAATACTTTGCTCAATATATGTATGGCTTGTGTTCCCTATTTTAAACATTCAAAATTCTAAACAAGCTCTTTTTATTGGCTTTGTTTGGGTGCTATTGACAGTTGCCTTTGAATTTTCATTAGGACGCTTGACAAATAAATCGTGGGAATACCTTTTTCGGGACTATAATCTTTTTGCTGGACGTATTTGGTTGTTTTTTCTTTTGTGCCTTTTTCTTTTGCCCTATTTGAATTACCTCATAAAAAATAAATGATACGCAGTACGTTTGTCAAAGAAAAACAGCCGCTAACAAACATATTTGCAAAAGCACGGCTGAAGGAAGTTATTGAGCATTTGTACTACTATCAACTTTTGTGCATATATTCGGCTGACGGTTTTCAAATGCCGTGCCTTCGCAAATATGCCGGACGTTATGTGGCATTTTAAAACAACGATACTGCAATGAAAGACGAACTAACTGACAAGGAACATTTAGAAATTTTGAACAACCAAGAAGCTGACCTTTTTGGACGAATTGCAACTTTCAAAGATTATGTGAACATTGGCTTTGACATTGCAGAAGCTAAACAAATGGCAGGACTGAAAAATTATGACTTTTCAGCGGACGAAGATTTACAGAAATTCATTAACGAACAAACCAAAAAATAATGTTTTCTACCAATAATCAAATTGCAGAACTTTTACAATGTGTTTACAAAGACGGTTTCGGTTTTGATGTTTCCGTTTTTCTGAACACTGACAAAACTTTTCAAGTTCATTCAAATGGTTTACTTGATGAAACTTACAGCAGCTTTCAAGATTTTATTGATGATTTAGCCATCAAAAATCAGCTTTGGCACACTTACTATTTTGTTCGTATTGACAAAAAATATCAGCAAATTGTTGAAACTAAATTACAGGAAACCTTAAAAAAAGTATTTGACAACTTGAGTAGAAGTATGATGAACACCCAAGATAATTGGCAGTTTGACAATGAACCAATGAACGATTTTATCAAAAATAAAATACAGCAAACAGTTGCGAATAACTATCATTTTGAGTTTTTACAAACAAAAAAATCAAAGCATTTAGAATTACAATCAGAACCACAAGAACTAGACCAAATGTGGAACGGCTATTGTCCTGAAAGTTGGCTAAAAGGTAAACAAGTAAAAATGCGTTTGAATAAAAACGACTTTTACGAAAGTGAAGAAACAGGTCTGCAAATAGCAATCATTCCAGGTGTTCAAGCTGTAATTTTAAATTTCAGAGGAAATGGAGAGTTTCGTTCAACTATTTCATTTGCAAATGACATAGAAAACGGAGAGCTTTTAAGTCCTCAAAACATTGACAGACCACCATTTAACAGCCCGACAGAGGTTTTTGAAAATAGCGTGCAAATTAAAAATTACATAAACAACATCAACTAATGGAATTAGAATTCGGAGAAATAGTAAGTGTACCTATGAATCAAATTTGGCAACACGAAGAAAGAGATTTCACACCTTGGCTTGCTCAAAATATTGAAAAGTTGGGTGAAGCTTTAGGCGGTTTGCAGTTAGAAGTTGAGCAGACAGAAGTTTACGCTGGTAACTTTCAGTTAGATATTTTGGCAAAAGAAGTTTCTAACAACAAAGTTGTTGTTATTGAAAATCAGATTTACAAAACTGACCATAAACATTTAGGGCAACTCATAACTTATGCCTCATTTTTCAAAGCAGAAATAATCATTTGGGTTGCACAAGAGATTACCGAAGAACATCGTTCTGCAATAGATTGGTTGAACAATAACACTAACGACCATTTAGAATTTTATGCAGTTGAAGCAAACATCATAAAAATAGACAACTCAAAACCTGCATTAAATTTCAAACTGAAAGCATTTCCAAACGAATGGACAAAATCTGGAGGAAATACAGCAACAACAGAAACAGGCGAACTTTACCGAGCATTTTTTCAAAAACTACTGGATGAGTTGAGAGAAAAACATCGTTTTACAAATGCAAGAACAGGACAACCTCAAAGTTGGTATAGTTTTACTTCGGGTATAAAAGGTTGTATCTATGGATGTTCGTTTGCAAGAGGTTCAAAAGTTAGGGCAGAAGTTTACATAGACACACCAAGTCAAGAAATTAATAAAGAAATTTTTAGAGTTTTTGAACAACAAAAAATACAATTAGAACAAGAATTTGGAGAAAAATTGCAGTTTGAGGAATTGCCATCAAAACGAGCTTCACGAATTGCAGTGTACAGAGATGGCGATATTTGGACAGATACACAAACTTTAGACGAGATTAAGAATTGGTGCATAGAAAAACTACTAAAATTCAAACAAGTTTTTGGTGCGAAATTAAGGCAAGAGACTTTAAATAAAGAATATTAAAAGAAAAACGCCACATAACAAGCGGTTTGAACGCAAGCAGGGCGAAATGTTTCCAATTGAACTTTTTTGCTATATTTGGAGTTCGGTCTTCGCATCAACGGTAGTGCTAAAATCCCTGCCTGCGTCAAGCCGCCAAACGTTGAGCGACATTACGCCTGCGGCGTAGTTTTGTTCTTCGTGTTTTGCTGCGCAAACACTCCCATCCAAAACAAATGTCGCTCAACGCAGCGCTTGACCTAATTTTGTCTAAGATACGCCTGGGCTTTGCGCCGGCTGCGGCTCGCACCGCTCGCCGTTCCGGCTAACGTCGCCCAACAAAACACTTGACAAAATTAGATCCCAAGAAAAAAAACACCGGAATACCAAAATAAATTTTGGTCTTCTCTTTTTTTTCTCGGAACTTCGTCAAGCGCTGCGATGTGCAAAAGTCTCCGCTTCGCTCCGCCTTTTGCACATCGGGCTCGCGGATTACATCCGCTGATGTGTTAAAGCGTCTTCGCTCCGCTTCGACCTTCAACACATCAGCGGATTTGCAAAATTCCTACGGCTTTCATAGCTCCGCTATGAGCTTTCGGAACTTCGCAAATCCGCGAGCCCGTTAGCGGAAACCCTATGACGACAGACAGAGAAACATTTAACCGACAGAAAAATGACCAGAAATGCCAACCGCACAAAATGGCACATTTGGTTTTTCCAGACACACGAGCCAACGCTCAAAAAAACAAAAAAGCCATTTTTTTGCCAACGCTCTGACACCGTTCCGACCGAAAAACTTATCTTAACCGACTGAAATAGAAAATATAATTTGTAGATGGAATTAAAAGAATTGAAACCAAGAAAGGCACTGAACAAAGCCTTTTTAAAAGTAAAACCGAACAGGACTGAAATTGAAGGTTTCAAGACTAATCTCATTACTTTACTCGACAGGACGAATGACACAGAAAGCGAAGAGTTTCATAAAAACCTTGTCATTGACTTTTTAAAGAAAACCTATTACGACCCAAACCATTTTATAAATACCAAAGGTCGAAACGACCTTGTTATTCATAATGGCAATACAGCTAAAAGCTCCGTTGGTGTAATCATTGAAGCAAAAAAGCCGACCAATAAAGCGGAAATGATTACCACTAAAAAGCTGAACGCAAAAGCGTTTCAGGAATTAGTGCTTTACTACTTACGAGAAAGAATAACACATAAAAATCTTGAAGTAAAACATTTGGTGGCGACCAACATTAACGAATGGTTTATTTTTGACGCTACCCTATTCGACAGACTTTTTGCTCAAAATAAAAATCTCGTAAAACAATTCAACGACTTTGAAGGTGGACGTTTAGCAGACACAAAAACAGATTTTTTCTACAAACAAATTGCCGAGCCATTTATTGCCGACATAACTTCTGAAATTGAATTTACTTACTTCAATATTCAGGACTTTCAAAAACCGTTACGCAACACCGACAAAGCAGACGACAATTCGCTGATTGCGTTATTCAAACTTTTATCGCCTGAGCATCTTTTAAAACTTCCTTTTACCAACGACAGCAACAGCCTTGACAAACGCTTTTACAGCGAGTTGTTACACATCATCGGCTTGACCGAAACCAAAGAAGGAAGCAAAAAACTGATTGAACGAAACAAAGCAGGTGAACGACACACAGGAACAATTCTTGAAGATGCCATCATTCAGCTTGACAGCTTAGATAAATTGAGCCGATTGGAAAAGCCAAACCAATTCGGCAACACACAACAGGAACGACTTTTTAATGTAGCTCTTGAACTTTCGATTACTTGGATAAACAGAATTTTGTTTTTGAAGTTGTTGGAAGCCCAACTTATCACTTATCACAAAGGCGATAAATCATTTTCATTTCTCAACCTTGACAAAATCAAGAACTATGACGACCTGAATAGTTTGTTTTTTCAGGTGTTGGCTCGTAAGTATGACGAGCGAAACGAAGATGTAAAAAAGGCATTTGAAAAAACGCCTTATCTCAATTCTTCGCTTTTCGAGCCAACCGACATTGAACAGGTTACTTTGTTTATCAGCAATCTGAAAGACGATAAAACCATTCCGATTTTTTCGCAAACCGTGCTGAAAGACCAGCAAGGCAAAAAACGGACAGGCAATATTTCCACGCTTCAATACTTGTTTGAGTTTTTAGATGCTTACGACTTTGGAGCAGAAGGCGGAGAAGAAATTCAGGAAGACAACAAAACACTGATTAATGCTTCGGTTCTCGGATTGATTTTCGAGAAAATAAACGGCTACAAAGACGGTTCATTTTTCACTCCCGGTTTCATCACAATGTATATGTGCCGTGAAACCATTCGCAAAGCCGTTTTGCAGAAATTCAACGAAACCAAAAAATGGAACTGCAAAGACATTGAAGAACTTTACGACAAAATTGAAGACCGAAAAGAAGCCAACAAAATTGTTGATAGTATTAAAATTTGCGACCCAGCCGTGGGTTCAGGACACTTTTTAGTTTCTGCACTCAATGAAATGATTGCCGTTAAAAACGACTTGAAAATTCTGCAAGACCGTAAAGGAAAACGTCTGAAAGAATATCAGGTTGAAGTTTTAAATGATGAATTGATTGTAACAGACGAAGAAGGCGAACTATTTGAATACAATCCAACCAACAAAGAAAGCCAACGCATACAAGAAACCCTATTCCACGAAAAGCAAACCATTATTGAAAACTGCCTTTTCGGTGTGGACATCAATTCCAACTCTGTAAAAATTTGCCGTTTGCGTTTATGGATTGAGCTTTTAAAGAATGCTTATTACAAGAACGCAACAGAATTAGAAACACTTCCGAATATTGACATCAACATAAAATGCGGAAACTCTTTGGTAAGCCGTTTTGCGATTGATGCAGACTTAAAACAAGCCTTGAAAAAAAGTAAGTGGACAATTGACAGTTACCGAATAGCTGTTGACACTTACCGAAATGCTGAAAGCAAGGAACAGAAACGGGAAATGGAACGACTGATTGCCGACATTAAATCGGATTTCAGAATTGAAATTTCGTTGAATGACCCAAAAGTAAAAAAGCTGCGAAAGATTTCAGGCGACTTGTATCAAATGACCAATCAGGGACAACTTTTTGAAATGAGCAAAAAGGAAAAAGCCGATTGGAACAAAAAAGTAACGCAACTTACAGAAGAAACCAAGAAACTTGAAACCGAAATTGAAGAAATAAAAGCCAACAAGATTTTTGAAAACGCTTTTGAATGGCGTTTTGAATTTCCTGAAGTACTGAATGATGAGGGCGATTTTGTGGGCTTTGATTGCGTTATAGGAAATCCGCCTTATATCAGACAAGAAGAAGTAAAAGATTTAAGCGGTTACTTTCAAAGTAAGTTTAAAAGTTTTTCAGGCAAGTCAGATATTTACGTTTTCTTTTATGAAAACAGCATAAATCTATTAAAGCCCTATGGAGCAATTAACTTTATTACATCAGGAAAATTCTTTGAAGCAAGCTATGGTAAACCCTTGATTGAATTTCTTCTTAACAATACCGAAGTAATCGAAATAATCAATTTCAATGACCTGCCTGTTTTTGAAGGTGCAACAGCTTATCCATTAATTTACTTTGCAATTAAGAAAAGTAAAGATGACTACCAGTTCAATTACTATAGCCTAAATGAACTGCCGACTTTCTCACTAAAAGAAAAACTTAGCAGTTCAGAATTATTAAGCACATCAAAATCAATTTTCACTCAAAACGATTACAAATTTGTTGACAACAGAATATCAAACATTATTGAAAAAGTAAAAATTGGAAGCGTTCCAATTAAAGATTTCTGCGGACTGCCAATTGTTGGAGTTAAGACAGGATTTAATGAAGGTTTTCTCACTGATTTAAAAGATGATAGGATAGTAAAACCTTATGTTTTTGGCAGAGACATCAAAAAATACAGCCCAATTAAACCTGCAAACAAAATCATCTTCCCATATAATGATGACTATTCAATTGCAGACATAAATGAATATCCAGAAATATCATCACATCTTGAAAAACAGAAAACCAAGTTATCTCAAAGAGCTATTATTAAGGAAGGCTTAGTTACCAAAACAAAATGTTGGTATGAATATCAGCAGATAAACAAAACTGTTGATTACAATGCTGAATACATAATCTACCCAAACGTATCATTGGGCAATAATTTCACATTAACAAAAGGTGCAGTAATTGATATGACGGGCTTTTTGATTAAATCAAATAGTCGTTACCTATTGGCAATTTTGAACTCAAAACTCATTGCTTTTTTAATGAACATATGGAGCATTAGTCGCAGGGGTGGTTACTTGGAATACAAAGTGCAATACATTGAAAAAATACCAATTAAAAATATTTCTGAAAAGGAGCAAAAGCCATTCATTGAGTTAGTTGAAAAGATTTTAGAAGGTCGCAAAAATGATAATAACACCACAGACTTAGAAAGCCAAATAGACCAATTGGTTTACCAGCTTTACGACTTGTCCGAAGAAGAAATTAAAATTATTGAGAACGCATAAATGATAACAACATTAATCATATTAGGTATTCTGACAGTGTTTATCATTGGCTTTGTTCAGGTTTATAATCGTCATTCAAGAGTTGTAAAGAAGATTGATTTTGCAGGAGAATACAGAAACAAATTCATAGAGTTTTCTAACAAGTATTTTGAAACTTATGACCGTTGGAGCAGAGCAGGTGATTTTGATGGACAGTTGTATGTATGGCTCACTATGAACGTAAGTAAAATACAAGGCAATTTAGGAACATTTGGTATTATGGACTACATCGCTCCATTTCAAACTTACAGAGTTTCAAATTATCAAATAGTAATAAACACTATTCCAAAATTCAGAGACGGAACCGTTAAAGACTTTGACGTTAATTCGGTTGACGACTGTTTGTTAAGATATATCGGTTATTTGGAAGAATATAGCCAAGACACCCAAAAGAACTTGAAAAATCCAATTGTTTGGTTTCGTGAAGGGTTTAGAGAAGTATTAAGCATCCCGATTTTTGTCTTGAATTGGTTTGGAATTATAAGCAGCAGGACAGTTAATTCCATTAAGGACAGTTTAATTTACAAAGTATTATCAGGACTTATTGCCTTGGTGACACTTGTAAGCGGACTTGTAACAATTGTAGTTGGTTACGACCAAACCTTAGAATTTGTAAACAGACTAATAGGAAAGTAAATGACATCAAAGCCAACGCTTCACAGCCACACACATTGCCAAGTCGCACAAGCCGACCCACAAGCCAAAACTTGGCAAAGAGTGTGTTTGTCCAACCGCACCAAAGACAGCGAAACCCACGACAGACAAGAAGGGCAGCAGCTAAC
>JAIXKT010000052.1 GCA_026932145.1 Bacteroidia bacterium | reverse complement strand
TTTGATTACTTTTTATCTTACAAAATGAGATACTAAAAATTATAAACCTATCTTTGCGACTTGAAATCATTTGAACAAATGAACAGAATAAAAGAAGTGTTGGACGAAAAAGGCATCAAGCAGACTTGGCTTGCCGAGCAATTAGGCAAAAGCTACAATATGGTAAATGCTTATGTGCAAAACAGACAACAACCACGAATTGAAGTGCTTTATGAAATCGCTGAAATTCTTGGCGTAAATGTAAAGGAACTATTGATTGACAACGAAATTAAAAAGGACAAGTAATGAGTAACGAGCAAAAAATTACGACTGAAATAAAAGTGCCTAACAAAGATTTGGAAAAATTGAAAATTCACTTTCCGCATTGCTTTGACAAAGACGGAAATTTTCAATTAGAGAAATTCAAAAATAACCTGACTGAAAAGGAAATTAACTTTTCTACCGAGAGCTACGGTTTAAACTGGTTAGGTAAAAGTTACGCAAGACTTTTGGCAAGCGACCCAGCAACTACTCTTTTACGAGCTGATGAAACGCATAACTCACAACTCAATACTAAAAACGCTGAAAACTTACTCATAAAAGGCGATAATTTGGAAGTACTGAAACACCTTGCCAATGCCTATTACGAAAAAGTAAAAATGATCTACATAGACCCGCCCTACAATACAGGCAGCGATGGCTTTGTGTATAATGACGATAGAAAATTTACCGTAAAAGAATTACAAAACCTTATTGGTGTAGATGCAGATAGAGCCAAACACATTTTAGATTTTACACAAAGCAACAGCAATAGCCACAGTGCTTGGTTAACATTTATGTATCCTCGTCTTTACATTGCTAAACAATTATTGAAGGATGATGGAGTAATATTTGTTTCAATTGATGAAAGTGAAGTTGCACAACTACAACTTTTATTAGACGAAGTATTTGGAGAAGAAAATTTCGTTGCATTAGCTCCTAGAAAAACTGGGGCAGGTTCGGCAGCGACACGCTCAGAATCGGAATTAAGAAAGCTGAATGATTACGTTTTTATTTATCAGAAAAACAATCTGATTTTCAATAAAAAAAATATGGGAGAAAAAGAGTTTCCATTATCAGACGAAAATGGAGATTACTTGTTAGGGCAATTTCAAGCATCAGGTTCTGATGCCACACGTTCTGCAAGAAAGAATATGTATTACCCAATTTATGTTTTAGAAGATGATACATTAACAACTATAAAACCTGAAACTTTCAAAGAAGAAATATTACCCAATCAAGTAAAAGGAGAAGATGGAAGATGGCTTTGGACTCCAGAGAAGTTTGAAAAAGATAAAAGTTTTATTCACTATGATGGAACTAAACTTCAAAGGAAAATTTACTTTGACCCTGAAAAAGACAATACAATTTACCAAGCTGAAAAAGCTTGGCTTGACCAATTTACTAATGCTTCAGGAACAAAAAGATTTAATGAACTTTTTGAACCTCACAAAGGAATATTCAGCAATCCAAAACCAGTTGAACTAATAAAGCATTTAATAAATCTAATTAATGTAAATGAAGATGAAAGCGTAATTATTCTGGACTTTTTTGGTGGTAGCGGAACAACAGGTGATGCTGTAATGCAAATTAATTCAGAAGAATATAAAAACCTAAAATTCATTTTAGTCCAAATTCCAGAGCCAATAGACCCAAAGAAAAATAAGGTTTCTTTTGATTTTGTAAAGAATGAATTGAAGGCTGAACCAATAATTTTTGAAATAACAAAAGAGCGATTAAAAAGAGTTGCACAAAAAATCAGTCAAGTAAATCAGTCAAGAATATCGGCAAAAGAAATCGAAAGGGAGAGTTTGGAAGGAACACTCGACTTAGAAATTAAAGACGAAAAAATCAAGCAACTAAATTTTGAAATTAGCACACTTAAAAATCAAGATTTAGGTTTCAAAATTTTTGAAACAACTCCAATTTGGGAAGATTACAATTTTGAAGCAGAACAGTTTGACAGTTCGCAAACGCTGTTTGATGCCGGCAAATTAACCGAAGACGACATCAAAGCCTTACTCACTACTTGGAAAACCTATGACGGCATTGCCTTAACGCAAGAGTTGGAAATTGTTGATTTAAGCGGTTACACCGCTTATTACGGCAATGGCAGATTGTATCTTATGCACAAGGGCTTTACAACTGACAGTCTGAAAGCATTATTGGAAAAGATTGACACTGACAAACATTTTGAACCTAAAAGCATCATCGCCTTTGGCTATCATTTGGAGAGTAAGAGTTTACGAGAGATTTCAGAAAACGTAAAAACTTACAACAACAAGAAGAAAAGCGACATTGACTTTATAACAAGGTATTAATATGAAGGGATTTAATTTTGAGAAGAACCTGAACCATCAATCACACGCAGTAGATAGCACTATTGCCGTGTTTGAGAACATTAGCCTTGTTCAGCCCACAGAAGCGGATAAGAACTACATCAACCCTGCATTTGATTTTACAACTGAAAGAACTTATCCCGAAAACATAAGAGCTATTCAGGAAGATAACGGAGTTAATGAAAAAATAAAGCGTAACAGCAACATCATTGATATAATGATGGAAACTGGAACTGGTAAAACTTATACCTACACTAAAACAATTTTTGAACTCAATAAAAACTACGGCATTTTCAAATTCATAGTCGTTGTTCCAACTTTATCCATCAAAGCAGGAACAATTGATTTTTTGAAATCGGACAGTAGCCGTGAGCATTTCAAAGAACAATATGGCAAAACGCTTCACTTGCATATTGTAGAAAGTCAGAAAAACAGCAAGAGTAAAAAATCATTCATTCCACCAGCAGTAACCAGTTTTGTAAATGCCGGAACTTTTGAGAAAAACAGTATTCAGGTTATGATTATCAACGCAGGTATGATTAACTCTGAAACAATGCAAAAGAGTTTTGACAAAGGTTTGTTTGACAAATACACCATTCCTTTTGATGCCGTAGGAGCAACAAAACCTTTTATGATTATTGACGAGCCACACAAATTCGGGCAAGGCAATAAGACTTGGGAGAACATTCAGAAAATGAAGCCCCAATTTATTTTACGTTATGGTGCAACTTTTCAAGGTTATGAAAACTTGATTTACACCCTGACAGCCGTTGATTCATTCAACAGAAATTTAGTGAAAGGCGTAATCGGACACATTACTGAATTTAATGCAGGTGAAAACGCAATCGTAAAATTTATTGATTCAGATGGAACAGAAGCCAGTTTTGAATTGATTGAAAATGAGAGACGAAAAACCGTAACAGTTTCTAAAAAAGAAAGTCTGAAAAAGATACATCCTGAAATGTCTGACTTGGGAATTGAAAATTTGAATAAAAGCACGGTTGTATTAACCAACGGCTTAGAAATGAAAAAGGGCGATAAAATCAACCCTTATTCTTATGCTGAAAAGTTGCAGGAAACAATGATTCAAAAGGCAATAAAACACCATTTTGAAATTGAAAAACAGCTATTGACAAGAGAAGTGAAGATTAAACCTTTAACGCTTTTCTTCATTGACAACATAGACGAATACCGAAATAAAGAAGGATATATCCGCAAAACTGTTGAGCAATACATCAAAGCAGAAATTGAAGAATTGCTAAAAACAGAAAAGGATGCTTTTTACAAAGCCTATCTTGAAAAGACATTGCTTGACCTTTCGGCAACACACGCAGGATATTTTTCAAAAGACAATACCGAAAAAGACGAAGCCATTGAAAAAGAGATAAACGAAATTTTGCACGACAAGCAAGCAATGCTAGATTTGGAAAATCCAAGACGATTTATTTTTTCAAAATGGACGTTGCGTGAAGGTTGGGACAATCCGAACGTATTTCAGATTTGCAAACTCCGAAGCAGTGGCAGTGAAATTTCAAAACTTCAAGAAGTTGGGCGTGGTTTACGTTTGCCAGTGAATGAATATGGCAATCGAGTAAAAGACGAGCAATTTTATTTGAACTACTTTGTTGACTTTACCGAAAGCGACTTTGTAGATAAATTGGTTAATGAAATCAATCAGAAATCGGGAGCTATTTCCATTGAACAAGTTCCTGACAAACTTTCTGAGCAAATGATTAAAAAGATTTGCGAGTTATACGAAACAACCGAAGATGAACTTTTGGAAGTTTTAGACACGAACAACGTCATCACAAGAACAAATTCATTTAAGACAGGTGGTTTTGACTACATCAAACAAAACTATCCAAGAATATTTGAAGGCGTAAACTCTAACAAGGTTCGCAAAGCAACCGACCCGAAAAAGAAAGTTGTAGTAAGAACAGAGAAATATCAAGAACTAAAAGACCTTTGGGAAAAACTGAATGAGAAAGTTATACTTGAATATAAGTTTGACAACGAAGCCAACTTCAAAACTTTGTTTACAGAGTTTTTGAAAGCACAAAAAGACAATTTCACTTCGGACGGTATTAACGAAAGAATTTCAAAAGTTGAAATTAAAGACAACAAAGCAGTTGCAAGCGAACCTGAATCTGTTTACAACCGTAAGACAGCAACTATTTCAATAATGAAATACAGCGATTTTTTAAAAGAACTTTCAAAAATTCTAAACATAAACATCGCAACATTGCATCAATCAATCATTGACGCAGAAACAGACATCAATAAATATCTTAACCAAACAACATTGAGAATCATCAAAAAGAACTTTGACTTTTTCTTAATGACACAAGCATTTGACAAGTATTCTATTGAATACAAAAAGGTTTCAAACAGCATTCATCCAACAAAGCTGACAGACGAAAAAGGAAATGTGCTGAAAGAAATTTCTGCATCTGATGTTGGTGTTTTGTTTTCTGACGAAGATGTTGCAGATTCTTATTTCTTTGAAGAATTGTATTACGATTCTGACTTAGAGAAATCAAACATAAAGACAGAAGTAAAAGAAGTTATTGTGTTTACCAAAATACCGAAGAACTCAATTAAAATTCCAGTTGCAGGTGGCAAATCATATTCACCTGACTTTGCCTATGTTTTGAAATTCAAAGACGGAGAGCAAAAACTAAACTTCATTGTAGAAACCAAAGACGTAAATAGCAAAGACGGACTTCGTGACGAAGAAAAATTCAAAATCAAACACGCTGAAAAATTCTTTGATGGCAAAGTAAAAATTGAGTTCAAGACACAATTCAGCAACACCAAAATAGTTGACTTAATAAAAGAACTTTCAGTTGATGAATAAAGCAAAAACAATAAGCCCACGCACAGGTGTAAGCACATTTGCAAGCCCCACAAGCCCACGCACAGGGCAAAGCTTGCAAAAGAGCTTCCACCTTTCCCACGCAGAAAAAATTGAATTAAAAAAAATTTCCTCCCCTTCTGAAAATAAAAAATACGCAATCGCACGACCCAACACGACAAAGACAACAACAGCTAAACACAACAGGGACAGCGGTTTGCAGACACGAAAGACAGAACACCAGCAGCCAACAGCAGTTTGGCGTAATGGCGGGGGACGTGGTAAATTGAACAGTAGTTTTTCAAATCAACATTTGTGCTTGGTTGACAGTGAAGTGCTCCGAATGCCGCCACTACGCCAAGCTGCAAAACGTTGGGTGCTATTTTAGGGCGACCCGTAAACGACAACGACAACAATAACAAGACAAAATGAGAAAGACAATCTTAACAACATTACTAATCGGGACATTAAGCCAAATCGGACTTGCTCAAACTAATTTTGACAAAACGAAGTTGGACAACTATTTCAACGCACTTGAAGAAAACAACAAATTTATGGGAAGCGTTGCCGTATCAAAAAACGGAGAAATCATTTATTCAAAAACCGTTGGTTTTGCTGACGTTGAAAATAATGTGAAAGCAACCGAAAATTCTAAATACAGAATTGGCTCAATTTCCAAATCGTTTACAGCGGTTTTAGTATTAAAAGCCGTTGAACAGAAAAAGTTAGACCTAAATCAAACTATTGACAAATGGTTTCCAACAATTAAAAATGCAAAGGAAATAACTGTAAAACATTTGCTAAGTCATAGAAGTGGAATACACAACTTCACAGACGACAAAGATTATTTGACTTGGAACACGCAACCAAAGACAGAAAAAGAAATGATTGAAATTATCGCAAAAGGCGGTAGCGACTTCAATCCAGACAGTAAAGCAGAATACAGCAATTCAAATTTTGTGCTTTTGACATACATACTTGAAAAAACTTTTGCAAAATCGTATTCCGACTTATTACAAGAACTCATTGTTAAACCTATCGGTTTGACAAACACTTATGTTTTTGGAAAAATCAACACTGAAAAAAACGAGTGCAAATCATACAATTTCGCAGGAACTTGGAAATTAGAAACTGAAACAGACTTTACTGTTCCGTTAGGTGCAGGTGCAATCATTTCTACACCAAGGGACTTGACAAAATTTGCTGATGCTTTGTTTGGTGGAAAATTATTGACAACTAAAAGTCTTGAAATAATGAAAACCGTAAAAGACGGTTACGGAATTGGTTTGTTTCAAATTCCTTTTTACAAAAGTATCGGCTATGGACATACAGGCGGAATTGACGGTTTTAGTTCTGTTTATTCTCATTTCGCTGACGAGAAAATTTCTTATGCTTTAACTTCAAACGGAACAAACATCAATAACAACGACATTTCTATTGCGGTTTTAAGTGCAGTTTACGACAAACCTTATGAAATTCCGGTATTCACGACTTTCAACGTAACTTCGGAAGATTTAGATAAGTATTTAGGTGTTTACACTTCAAAACAAATTCCTTTGAAAATTACCGTTATAAAAGACGGAAACACCTTAATTGCACAAGCAACAGGACAATCCTCATTTCCACTTGAAGCAACCGAAAAAGACAAATTTAAGTTTGACCAAGCAGGAGTTGTCTTAGAATTTAATCCGACAGACAAAACAATGATATTAAAACAAGGTGGTGGACAATATACATTCACGAAAGAATAAAAAAACAGCACCCAACATCGGTTTTGCAAGAGCGGGGGGAAACGTCTCCGTTTGAAAGTTTTCGCTATCTTTGAAGTCCGTGCTTCGCAAGAAAGTGAGTGCTAAAAAGCCCCGCCCTCGCAAAGCCGCGGGTCGTTATGCGGCATGCTAAGACAACCGACACCCAATCGAAATCTAATAAATGGAAGAAGAAGTTAAAAGATTGACACCGACAAAAGAAACTCTTGTTAGACTGTTTGCAAAATCAGGAAACAAATGTGCTTTTGAAAAATGCCAACATAAACTTTTTGCTGAAAATGGGACTTTCATTGCACAAGTTTGCCACATTGAAGCAGCACAGGAAGGCGGAGAAAGATTTAGACGAGAAATGAGTAATGAACAAAGACGAAATGAGGAAAACCTCATTTTGCTTTGTCATGCGCATCATAAAATAACCGACAATGTTGACGAATACACAGTAGCAAAATTAAAAGAAATAAAAGCCAAACATGAATCCAAATTTGTTTCTGGTGGAGATAGTATCAATCTGACAGACGAAAATTATTCTGAAATAGTTTTCAAATATGAAGAGGAATTCAAACGACTTTATGAGATAATTACAAAGCTGGGACATTTCAGAAAACCTGAAAAAGAGTTCAAAGCATTTAAGGCAAACTACCGACCTTCGATTCAACAGTTTGAAGATAACTTAAATTACTTTGACACACAGGAACAGAAATTAGTTACACAGTTTGCAGAGAATTTCAATTCACAAAAAGTAAAGACCGCTTTAATTTGGGGTTTGCCATCAGCAGGCAAAACAACACTTGCATTAGGCATATCAAGAGAACTTTATAAACACGATTTTGAAGTTTACTATGTTGAACTGAATCACACTTTATCAAGCCGAGAAATTATTCAAGAGCTTGTAATCATCAATAAGAACAAGTCGTTAATTATCGTTGATGACATTCATAAAAACCTATCGTTAGCAATTGATATTTATTTGGAATTAGAGGACATGCAAAACATTTCAGCATTGTTCCTTTCACGAAAACTTAGCGAAGACTTCCAAAAGGATGATAGCGGAATTAATTTGTTTGATGAAATAACAACAAGCTATGAGTTGGTGTTATCAAACCCGACAGATAAATTTCAAGGTATAATTCATTCATTTCAAAAGCATTTCAATATTACGCAGAGTGTTGGAGACATAAACAAAGTTTTGAAACTTGCTAACCAAAACATTTTAAAACTCAATTTGCTTTTGACCTTTTGGAAAGACAACCAAGACAAAAAACTTGACCAACTCACCGAGCAAGATTTCAACCGAGAATTATTTCTTCGCTACCTTCAAAAGATTGAAGGAAACATTCAAGATATTATCCCCTATTGTTGTATCAACTCATACGGAATAGATTTTCATTTTCTTCAAGACAGAACACTTTGTGACAAACTTCAAGTTGCAGGCTTAATTTACGAAAGCGACAAAAAAAACAAATTATACAGTTTCGGGCATTCGCAATTTGCGGAACTGCTATTTGCATCTATTATTGAAAAGTTACCGCAATTTGACTCTGCAAAATACAAGCAACAGGAAAATGAAATTAAGAAACTAGAACTACTAAAATACTTTAAACAATTTTCTTCTTCAAATCAAATTGCAATTGAATTCCCAAAAAATACAGCAGCAATCTTTGCCGCATTGCATCAACATAAAATTAAAGGTGTAATCCCTTCCTTACTTAATGACAAAACAGTTTCTGATAAAACTTTAAAGTATTTGCAGAGTGAAGAAATTGAACTTCCAGCGATAAAAGATTTTTTCAACGCACTTCGCTTTTGTTACGCAGCAAAATTTGAATACTTCTCAAAAGAGTTTCTTGAAAAGTCAGCTAAATTCAAAGAGACGATTCTAAATGATAGAGACGGTTTCACAACTTTTTCTTTTCTTTTAATTAGTTGCTACAAGTGCAACTTATCCAAACAAGCGAGCAAACTCATTTCATTATTAACTAAGGAAGAACTTAAACTACTTATTAAAAATTCGCCAGTAAATTATACAACACATTCAGCACGCCTTTTTAAAAATTATAATCCATCTTTCGCCAAACTTATTATTGAATCCCTTTCGGAATCTGATTGGGCTGAAAGTTTAATGAAAGCTCCGCCATTTATTACAGCAAACTCCTTAACTGAATTCAAAGAGATAAACAGGACAATGACACGGAACATTTTCCTATTGATGAATGAAGAAGATTTAGGAAAAAAATTAAATCGCCTAAAGTATTTCTATTTTGAGAAAGTCATAAGTGAATTAAAAGAAATTGACCCCGATAAAGCAAAACGACTTTTTGAATATTACAATGATGACAAAATATTAATTGGGTTAGGTAAATGTAAATCTGCACAATTGGGGAAAGGACTTGCTAGTTTATTTCTTGTAAACCCAGATAGAGTTTCAAGAATTTATTCTCAATTAAATTCCGTTGATATTGCTGACCAATTGAAACTTGAAACAGTAAAAAATGCAATGAGAATCCTTGCTGAACTATTTAAGATTTCAGAATCAAAGACAACAGAAATTTTACAAGTATATTTAAAGAACTTTTTGCATACAGAAGTTAAAGATATTGCAGACTACTTTAATCTAATTCATACCTTGACCAATGTCGGTTATTCGGATAGACAAAAAATATTTTCAAAATTTACTATTGAAGTACTATTGCCTCTTTTCCGAAAAGCAACAGCGGAAAATTATTCCTCAGGATTATCAGCAACAAAACTTTATAACCACGATTTGGCTACAGTGATTTTTGCAAACACAGAAATAAATCTTAATGGAAATGAGGTTGGCTTTTCTTCACTTGGCAATATTCTTTTGAAATTAAAATTGGTTGACCCAGTTCGCAGTAAAGATGTTTTAAGAAAATGTGACAGAAATATTCTTGTCCGTAAAGCAACAGCAAACGACATAAACTTCGGTCAATTAATTAAAACCATTGAGGAGTTAAAATCCGTTGACAAAATCCAAGCCATTGAAATTTTTAATCTTGTTTCAAATGACCCAAAATATCAAGCAAAAATTTACAAACTTTCATTTGACTTATTTCTCCATACAATTGTTTCCATTCACAAAATCAATCCAAAGACTGCGAAAGAGACTTTCACTACATATACAAGTCAGCACAAACACGACTTGAATAGTCAGAATATTTCATTTCAAATTTTCACACAAGGACTTGGTAAGTTGAGCAAGATTTCAAAACCTCTTTGCAACCAAATAATTGACAGGTTTTTTGACAAACTGAAAGACCAACTTCCTGGACTACAGTTTCATGAACTTGCAACTGGACTGAGTGAGATTGCTGAATTTGCACCTGACAAAGCAAAACAGATGCTTGACAGTTGTTCGACAGAAATGCTTGTAAGTAAAGCGAAAGCCACGAAATCAGTTACACTCAATGGCGCTTTGGGAGAAATAAAAAAGTTTGACACAAAGAGATGGACGGAAATAAAACAGAAAATGCAATCGACATGAAAGAAGCACGACCGCATAACAGGCGTTTGGCTCAATGGCGGGTGACGTGGTTAATTGAACATTCTACCT
>JAIXKT010000051.1 GCA_026932145.1 Bacteroidia bacterium | reverse complement strand
ATGAAACCCCACACCCACAAAAAAAGACGTAAAATGTAAAAAAACTCCCCAAAAACTCCCCAAAAAATCAAAATTTATTTTGAACGGGAGAAAATTTGGGGTTTTTTAAAGATTTAGAGGTTATGCAACGCACTCATGGGAACATTTTAAAACTATACAAACCAAAAAATGAAATAGAAACCAGAAAAAGCATTGAAATACAAGAGGAATTTGAGCCTGTTTCTATCGAAGGACAAACTAAACTTGCTGTTCATATGCGTTATGAAAGAGATAGTAATTTGATTAAGAAAATAAAAGGCACTTCTTTCTAATCCAATGCTTAACTGTGAAGTTTGTGGTTTTTCATTTTTTGAAAAATATGGTTTATTAGGACAAGGTTTTATTGAAGCACATCATTTGAAACCATTAAACGAAACGAAAGAAACTAAAACAACGAAAAACGATATTGCACTTGTTTGTAGCAATTGTCATAAAATGATACACAAAGGAATTTCAAAACTTGAAAATAACACTATATTGACAATAGCGGAACTAAAAGAGATTATTAACCAATAGCGTCCTAAATAAATTTGATTGGCTTAAAATTTATTTAGGACGCTATTGCTACCGAATATGTATTTAGTGCCATAGCATTATTTTTTATTTCAGATAACATTATTTTTTCAGATAAAAATTAGTATATTCGCGTTCAATTTTTTTAAAAAGAATATGTACTCATCTTTAACTAAAATAGCTTTTCTGGCTGTATTCTTATTTGTTTCGTTTCTCGGTTATGGACAGAAAAAGAAGAAAGAGAAAGCCCCTACCGAGAGTTCGGTAGAAGCACCGGTAACTACTCCGGCTGAAAATATGGAACTCCAGCCCAAACCGGCTACCGAAACCGCCCAATCTAAATCGCCTGCCATTGTTTTTGCACAAAACACCTATAACTTTGGGAAGGCCACACAGGGAGAAGTTGTAAAATACACCTTTAAGTTTACAAACACCGGAAAGTCGGATTTAATTCTATCTAATGTTCAAGCAAGTTGCGGTTGCACAACCCCCAGTTGGAGCAGAGACCCAATTAAACCCGGCAATAGCGGCGAAATTCAAGTAGCATTTAACACCGCAGGAAAAATGGGACCCCAGAAAAAAGCAGTTACTATCACTGCAAACACAGAACCGGCAGTAACCATGATTTACATAGAAGGCGAAGTTACGGCTCAAGCTGTTCCCAACAATAACTAAGCAGTAAACAGCATTTTGCCTTATCGCTAACATAATTAGTTAGTGATAAGGCAAGGGATTTTTCGAAAAAATCTTTGTATCTTAAAAGAATAAGCACAAGATTTAGCTTTTACTGCATAATCAAATTTTGCTTTACATAGAGGAAAAACTGAAAATTCCAAACAAGCAACTTAGCCAAAAGAGCTAATCATCTTTGCCAAACTGCCGAACCGATGCCAATATCTTGAAAACGGCAGTTAATTCTGTTTTTCAAGATATTTTTCGGAAAGATTTATTCCCAAATAATATCGCTTAAAAGCAAATCAAGATTGTTGCAGTTCTTAAATTCATTAAACCTGCAACAATTTTTTTATAGTTTCCATACAGTTTAAATCATAGCTAAAAGCCAACCTAAAATATAGCTATTTCACTATAAAATCTTTGAATAATATTATTACGATAGTTATATTTGCGTACCCAAAATAGAATTTATCATGCTATCCAAGAGAGCAAAGTATGGAATAAGCAGTTTAGTGTATTTAGCTAAGCACTACAACGAAGGCCCGGTTTTAATCAGCGATATATCTAAAAATCAAAAACTTCCCAGAAAATTTCTGGAAGCAATTTTGTTAGATATGAAAAATCACGGAATATTAGGGAGCAAAAAAGGACGTAAAGGAGGCTATTATTTGGCTCGTCCCCCTCATGAGGTAAGTATAGCAGAAGTTATCCGGCTTTTGAACGGTGCCATCGGACTTCTTCCATGTACTACTTTTCAGTTTTATGAACGCTGTAGCGACTGTAATGACGAAAAAACCTGCGGCATCCGAGATGTATTTATTGACGTACGAAACAGTTCCGTCCAATTACTAAAAGAAAATAGCCTACAATCTATTTTGGATAGGGAAGATAATCTTACGAAAGCTATACAACAATCCGAGTAGTTTCTAATGCCTTTAGATTGGGATACGTTATTTCCGCTGAACCGTTATGGACAATCAGAATTTCTGCCAAGCCAAGAATATGCTCGGTCAGAGTTTGAACGGGATTTTGACCGGATAATATTTTCCTCTTTTTTTCGCCGACTTCAAAATAAAACCCAAGTTTATCCATTACCGGGAAGTGTTTTGGTTCATAACCGATTAACACACAGCTTAGAAGTATCCAGCGTAGGGCGGTCACTGGGCAGGATGTGCGGGAGTTTTATTCTACAAAAATCTCCTACGCTACAAAAAGTATTAACGCAGGGAGATATTGGAGCTATTGTTGCAGCGGCGGCATTAGCTCATGACGTTGGAAATCCCCCTTTTGGCCACGCAGGCGAAGATGCTATCTCGGACTTTTTTAAAAACGGCTATGGCTATAACCTTACCGAAGATTTACCCGAAAAATATAAATCTGACTTTGAAAACTTTGAAGGCAATGCTCATGGTTTTCACCTACTTACGAATACTAACTCAAAAAATAATTTAGGGGGCTTACATTTAACGGCATCTACACTGCTTGCTTTCAGTAAGTATCCGCACCACTCTACTCATAGTGGTTTCCCTAAATGGGGATATTTTCAGGCAGAGGCAGAAAATATGCTAAAATTAGCTAACCACGCACAACTCGTTGAATATGAATACGGCTGTTATCTAAGGCATCCACTTGCATTCTTAGTAGAAGCCGCTGATGATATTTGCTATCAAATTATGGATTTTGAAGACGCTTTCCGCCTCCAATTAGTAACATTTCAGGAAGCAGAAACACTCTTGCAGACTATCGCAGCAGAAGAAATCAGAACCTATAACTACCACCACATTCAAGATGCCAATGAATGTATTGCCTATTTGCGCGGAAGATGTATCAACAAACTGGTACATCAAGTTTCCCAAGTTTTTGAAGAAAAAATGGATACCTTATTATGCCCCGATGACCAACCTGTTTTTGAACCTTTGATAAAGTCCATTCCAAGTGCCCAAAGCCAAGTATTAAAAGAAATCAAAATAATTACCCGTACCCGCCTGTATGAGCATCCGCATGTATTGAGTATGGAACTTGATGGCAACCGACAACTTCAGGAACTTCTAAAAGTCTTGATAGAAGCACTCATAGAAAACCCAAATACTACACGAAGTGCTAAAATCAAAAAGTTTATCCCCAAACAATTTATCTATGAACACTTAGTAAGAGATCCTGTTAGTAGATATGGTGTTCCGGGGTCTGGAAGTAGTGGTGATAACGGCCTCTATAATCAATTAATGGGCATAGTTTGCTTTGTTGCCGGCATGACAGACTTATATGTATTAGATTTTTCCAGAAAGTTAGGAATTGCTATTTAGGTTACAATCTTGGGTTGTGGTTCAAAAATACAAAACTATAGTTTTGGCATTGGGATATTTATTTCTCAAAAGCAAGAGCCTAAATAGGCATTAGGAGCACAAAGACTACACAAAAAAAACGTCAAGTAATTTAGAATAATTCAAAATTAAAATATTTTGAAAAAAAATCTCAACAATATTTGTGCAATGACTTGGGCTTGCTAACTTGCAGCCGTTTTAGAGTATGTTGTTACTGCCAAAAACGACTGATAAAAGCATGGATAAAAATTGTTTAAAAATCTTTGAATCAGAAAATTACAAAGATAATTTTTTTGAAGAGTTGTCGCCTTCGAGAAATGTAGGGCTGTATAAAGTGTTGAGTTTTCTCTTTATGCTGCTATTTTTTGGGCTTTCTGCCTACGCGCAGCCAAATGGAGAACAATTGTTTAAGGCAAATTGTTCCGCTTGTCATGCGGTAGATAAAAAATTAGTAGGGCCTGCTCTGCAAGGAATCGAGGAACGGCGACAGATGGATTGGTTAATTAAATGGGTAAAAAACTCCCAAGATTTAGTTAAATCTGGAGATGCCTATGCCGTAAAACTTTTTGAGGAGTATAATAAAATCCCAATGACTCCTTTTACAACTCTTTCTGACGATGACATTAAGGCAATATTTACCTATGTTAAGGATGAAGAAGCCAAGTTAAAAGCCGGAGCCACGGCATCCAAAGATACATCTGCCGGAAAAACTACCGCAGCCCAGCAGACTACTGCTACAGGACAGCACAAATTCACCCCGCCAGGTTCTATATTATTCCCTGTATCAATAATAACCGCTTTCGGGTTGTTCTTAATACTATTAATTGCTGCAGCCCTGCAAAAGGGAATGCGCGAAAAAACTACCCAGCAACCTTATACCTACAAAGAATCATTGATGGCTATGTTGAAAAATCCATTCGTAATAGCCGGATTTGGGTTCGTTATCTTATGTGTAGTTGGAGGTTTTGTAGTAGAAAAAGCCCGCGCCGTTGGCGTAAAACAATACTACCAACCTACGCAGCCTATAGCATATTCACACAAACTACATGCAGGGCAGTATCAGATCAGCTGTAACTATTGCCACGTAGGGGTAGAAAAAAGCAAAAACGCTACAATTCCCTCTGTAAATATCTGTATGAATTGCCACATCTATACAGCCAGCGACAAGCCGGAAATCCAAAAACTATATAAAGCTAAAGAAACAGGCCAACCAATAAAGTGGGTACGGGTACACAACCTACCAGACTTCGTTTCTTTTAATCACTCAATGCACGTTAAAGGCGGCAAATTAGAGTGCCAAACTTGCCACGGTCAGGTTCAAGAAATGGAAGTTGTTTATCAATATGCCCCGCTCACAATGGGCTGGTGTATAAATTGCCATAGAGAAACCGAAGTAGATGTAGCTAAAAATGATTATTACCTGAAAGTTCATGATGAACTCCAAAAAGGTAAAATCGGAAAAGAAGAAAAAATTACAGTAGCAAAACTCGGAGGAATAGACTGTGCCCGTTGCCACTATTAAGAAATATTGACTTTTCGTAAAAAATTAACTCATAATTAAATCTCCATGGAAGATAAAAATAATAAAATTTGTTTTACGGATTTTACTGATTTAGAGGGAGTTATTAACCCTTCTACAGAAAATCAGCCGGAAAATAATAAAGATATCCCCGTTGAGGAGATCTTTGATGACTCCTCATTAGGTCTAAACAGCAATCGGCGGGATTTTCTAAAATATTTGGGATTTGGTATCACCGCAGCTACCTTGGCCGCTTGTGAAAAAACCCCAGTTAGATACGCTTTACCCTACATCGTAAAGCCCAATGATCTGATGCCGGGTGTCCCAAATTACTATGCTTCAACATTTTATGACGGATCAGAATATAACAGTATTTTAGTAAAAACCCGTGAAGGCCGCCCAATCAAAATTGAAGGAAACTCAACTTCCCCTATCTCTGAGGGCGGCGTAAGTACACGCGCACACGCCTCCGTGTTGAGCTTATATGATAATGCACGATTAAAAGGCCCAATAGCCAATAAAACAGAAACAAAATGGGAAGATGTTGATAACCAAATAAAAACAAAACTCGGCGAACTATCAGGAAAGATAGTATTACTGAGTCATTCTATTTTAAGCCCCTCAACTCGCTCATTAATACAGACTTTTGCAGAAAAGTTTAAAGTTCGTCATATTACTTACGACTCATATTCTTCTTCTGCTATTTTAGAAGCTAACCAACAATGCTTTGATAAGGCAGTATTACCTCACTATCGCTTTGATAAGGCTAAAATTATAGTCGGATTTAATGCAGACTTTTTGGGAACTTGGCTAACACCAACCACATTTACTAAACAATGGGTTAAAAACCGTTCTTTGGTAAATGGCCAAAAAGAAATGTCTCGTCATTATCAGTTTGAAACAAACCTTTCATTAACAGGATCTAACGCTGATTATCGGGCTCCGATGAAGCCAAGTGATGAAGGTAAATACGTTTTAAAACTGTATAATGAAATTGCCAAGTTAGCTGGGCAGGCCGGTGCAGAAGGCGGTATGGATGCTGCCGGAAATCTGGTTTCAAAAGCTGCGCAAGACCTCTGGGCAAATAAAGGAAACGGAATTGTAGTTTCCGGATCAAACCAAGTAGGAGTTCAAATATTGGTGAATACCATCAATAACCTACTTGGAAATGTCGGCACAACAATAGATTTTAGCCGCCCTTCAAACCTACGACAAGGAAAAGATTCGGAAATGGCTAAATTAATAGAAGAAATTAATGCCGGTTCTGTAGAAGGATTGCTACTTTACAACTGCAATCCGGTATATTCCCACCCCAATGGAGAAACCATCAAAAATGCTATTGGAAAATTAAAGTTATCCGTTTCTTTCTCCAGCCATATTGATGAAACATCCGATGTTTGCCAATACGTACTTCCTGATAATAACTACTTAGAATCTTGGGGAGATGCAGAGCCATTCCACAATAGTTTTAGTATTCAGCAGCCAACAATTAACCATTTGTTTAATACGCGGCAATTCCAGCAAAACTTACTATCTTGGTTGGGAGATACACGGGATCCTTATCTTTTCTTAGCAGATTATTGGAAAAACACAATATTCCCTAAAACTGGTTCTACTGCGGCATTCCCGACTTTTTGGACACACACACTTCATGAAGGTATTTTAGAACTTCCGGCTGAGGCTTCAACGGTTAAATTCAGCGATAAAGGGTTATCTGCTGCCATTCAGGAGGTTACCCAGACAAGCGGTGCAGCTATGGAGTTAATGGTTTACCAAAAAGTAGGTATAGGAACCGGTGAAATGGCCGGGAACCCTTGGCTGCAAGAACTACCTGACCCCATAACGAAAGCAACTTGGGATAACTACATAACAGTGAACCGCGAAGATGCTAAAACACTGAAAGTTGAACAAGGAGACATCATGAAGTTAGAGGTTGAAGGCGGTAAATCTATAGATTTACCGGTGATTATCCAACCCGGCCAAACCCGAGGAACTTTCGGCATAGCCTTGGGATACGGACGCACTAAAGCTCCAAAAGCTGCATTGGGAATCGGAAAAAATGCCGCTACACTTACAGGAATACTGAATGGAAACTGGCAACCTTGGGCAAAAGTTACTAAAGCCACCAAAGTTGGATCCGGCTATAAATTAGCATTAGCACAAACACAACCAACACAATATAACCGCCCAATCGTTAAAGAAACCATTCTATCTGAATATGTAAAAGACCCCCAAGCTGCTAATCATGAAAAATTTGACTTAGTTTCTCTTTGGGCAGAACATGATAAAAACGGCCACTATTGGGCAATGGCTATTGACTTAAACGCTTGCACCGGATGCGGAGCTTGTGTCGTAAGTTGCCAAGCTGAAAATAACATACCGGTCGTTGGCAAAGAAGAAGTGCTTGTTCGCCGTGAAATGCACTGGATGAGAATAGACCGCTATTATTCCAGCGAAAAAGAAAATATCATTGATGCCTCCGAAATGCCGGAAGTAGTGTTCCAGCCATTAATGTGCCAGCATTGTGATAATGCTTCTTGTGAAACAGTTTGTCCAGTCCTTGCTACCGTTCACAGTATTGACGGATTAAACCAGCAAGTATATAATCGTTGTGTAGGTACGAGATATTGTGCGAACAACTGCGCTTATAAAGTGCGCCGTTTCAATTGGTTAGATTATACCAACGTGAATAACTTCCAGTATAATCCGGTAGATGATTTGGGTAGAATGGTACTTAATCCAGATGTTACGGTTCGTTCTCGCGGTACAATGGAAAAATGCTCATTTTGTGTACAGCGGATTCAGGCTGCCAAGATAGCCGCTAAGGTTTCCGGCAAACCTTTACCGGACGGGCAGCTACAAACAGCTTGCTCAGCCTCCTGCCCCTCTGGCGCAATAGTATTCGGCGATTTGAATGATCCGGATAGCCAAATAGCTAAACTATACAAGTCCGACCGCGCTTACCGCTTGTTAGAAGAAGTCAAAACGAAACCGCACGTAAGCTACTTAGTTAAAGTACGTAATAAAGATGAACAAACTAAATCTTAAACAAAACAACAGAACAAAATATGATTGAATCACCAATACGAGAGCCATTAGTAACCGGAGGAAAATCTTATACAGATATTTCCGATGATGTGGTTCGCCCGATTTTAGGCAAAACGCCTATGGCTTGGTTCGGAGCTATTACTGTTTCTAGCTTAGCAGCCATACTAGGAATTGTCGCCATAACAGTTACTTTGTTCAAAGGAATTGGAGCATGGGGGCTAAACAAAACCGTTGGTTGGGCATGGGATATTACCAATTTCGTTTTTTGGATTGGTATTGGCCACGCGGGGACACTTATTTCTGCTATTTTACTACTCTTTCGCCAGAAGTGGCGGACATCTATCAACCGTGCGGCTGAAGCTATGACTATTTTCGCGGTTGTTTGCGCAGGGCTATTTCCACTGCTTCATATGGGGCGGCCATGGTTGATGTTCTGGGTATTTCCAATTCCAAACGTACACGGATCTTTGTGGGTGAACTTTAACTCTCCACTACTTTGGGACGTATTCGCGATTAGTACATATTTTACAGTTTCGTTAGTATTCTGGTACATAGGTTTAATTCCTGATTTAGCAACGATACGGGATCGTGCTAAGTCAAAAATGACAAAAGCTATCTACGGAGCATTATCAATGGGTTGGACAGGTTCAGCAAAAGCATGGTCTCGTTTTGAAGTACTTTGCTTGATTTTAGCCGGTATGGCCACTCCTTTGGTACTCTCTGTTCACACGATAGTTAGTTTTGACTTCGCTACTTCAGTAATACCCGGCTGGCACACCACTATTTTTCCACCGTATTTCGTTGCAGGAGCTATATTTTCAGGCTTCGGAATGGTGCTTACATTGATGATTGTAACCAGGGTTGTCCTTAAATTAGAAGATTATATTACAATTAGCCACTTAGAGGCAATGTGTAAGGTGATTATTCTAACCGGTTCTATGGTTGGTTTAGCTTATGGAACGGAGTTCTTTATTGCTTGGTATTCTGGAAATCCATACGAAGTATTCTGCTTTAAAAACAGAGCCTTTGGCCCATATTGGTGGGCATATTGGTCTATGCTTACCTGTAACGTAGTTACCCCACAATTGTTTTGGTTCAAAAAAATACGAACCAATCCGTTAATAATCTTCATTATTTCAATATTTGTAAATGTTGGGATGTGGTTTGAGCGTTTTGTGATTATCGTTACTTCATTACACAGAGATTATCTTCCTTCAAGTTGGGCGATGTACAGCCCGACTTGGGTTGAAATCAGTGTATTTATCGGGACATTCGGTATATTTTTAACATTGTATCTATTATTTGCGAGATTTTTACCGGTAATTGCTATGGCAGAGGTAAAATCAATTCAAAAATCTGCATCTGATTCTCCGCAACGCCGCCAAGAAAAAGAAGCTATTGAGTCAGGTGTTGTAGGTGATAATTTAGCTACTGTTCATTCCAATCATCATTAAGAAAATGTCTAAGAAATATTTAGTTGGTGTATATTCAGATGACGAGGTAATGTTGTCTGCTGTACGCAATATCAAGAATCGGGGTATTGAAATTTTTGAAGTGTACACACCCTTTCCGATTCACGGCATAGATGATTTGTTAGGCATAAAGCGTTCACGCTTGCCTATCGCAGCTTTCTGTTTTGGTGCGCTTGGGGGCTTATCAGCTATAGGTATGCAGTCCTATATGCTGGGATTTGATTGGCCAATGGATGTAGGCGGAAAACCAAATTATGCTTTCCCAAGTTTTATCCCAATAACATTTGAGCTTACAGTTCTAATCGCTTCATTGGGAATGGTTGCAGTTTATTTGGTAGTTAATAAACTATTTCCGGGCCAGTCAGTAAGTTTGGCACATGAAAGACAAACAGATGACCGCTTTGTGATAGTTGTAGAAGCTACCGAAGGAGAAAAAGATAGCCTTGTAAAACAAGCTTTCAATGATACCGGTGCTGTTGAAGTAAATGAAAAAGAGTTAGGGATTAGTAAACTTGATTGGTAATAATGAAAACACAATATTTAGCAGTTTTTAGTATCTTAATTGCATTTCTAAGTGGCTGTGGTTACGATGGAAATGATACCGGCTGGGAATATGCTCCACAGATGTATCATGCTATACCCGTTGAGCCATATACACAGTTGGCAGACAACAAAAACTTTTCTGACGGTAAGAATGCACAAACTCCAGTAGAGCACACGGTAGCTCGCGGAAAAGAAAGTTATGCTTACCCTTATCCAAATAACTTTGACGGCTATGAGGCAGCAGGTAAAGAATTAAAAAATCCTTTACCCAACACTCCTGAAAACGTTGCAGAAGGTAAGCGTTTGTATGGTCATTATTGCGTCCATTGTCATGGAAAAACTGGTGGAGGAGATGGAACTGTTCCCGCTGCCGGAAAATTCCCGCCACCTCCAGCTTACAACGGCCCATTAAAAGAGCTTCCAGAAGGAAAAATGTTCCACACTTTGCAGTATGGTAAAAACTTGATGGGGTCTCATGCTTCACAATTAACGCCGGAAGAACGTTGGGAAATTATTTTATATATCCAAACACTTCAAAAATCCGGCAGTTAATTAGATTAAAGGTGTTTAACATCTATTTTTGGAAACTTTTTAATAACAATTAAGACAGAAATTATTTTAGATATGGGATCACATTCGCACACACACACATTCTCGGTTGAACGGTTTGTGTTAGATGATAAAACTAAAAAGTATATTTTTGGTTTCATTGGTGCTGGTCTGTTGCTTACAATCATAGGTATTATTATAGCAACTATGGGCGGGCATGGCGGCGAGCATACGGCAGAAGCACACGCGGGACACCACGGGGCAACTTGGGTAACACGGCTATGGGCTAATATATTGCTGAATAACTTTTACTTTGTTGGAATAGCTTTATTAGCCGTATTTTTCATGGCCCTGCAACATGTTTCTAATGCGGGCTGGGCCGTTGTTTTGATGCGCATACCACAAGCGATGGGGGCGTTCTTAATACCCGGAGCTATTTTGATGCTCTTGGTTGCTGCTTATGCACTATTTGGCCATTCATTTTATCATTGGACTGATAGTCAAGTTGTTGCAGCAGATCCAATACTATCGGCAAAGTCAGCATGGTTAAACAAAACCGGCTTTGTAGGTAGGATGGTTGTTTATTTTCTGATTTGGATATTTTTCTACCAAATACTATCCAAAATATCAAACTCAATGGATAACTCTCCCAGTTTAGAGGGATTTAACAAAGGACCTGTTTATGGAAGTTTATTCACAGCCTTATTTGCTTTGTCAATATCTGCTTCCAGTTGGGATTGGATAATGTCTATTGAAGCACATTGGTTTAGTACAATGTTTTCTGTATATTCCTTTGCCGGTAGTTTTGTAGGCTTTTTAGCGATGACCATCATCATTGTTTCTTATTTAAAAAGTCTTGGGTATTTGGGATATGTTTCAGAAAGTCATTTACATGATTTAGGTAAGTTTTTGTTTGCTTTCTGTACTTTCTGGGCATACATTTGGTTTTGCCAATTTTTATTGATTTGGTATGCCAATATTCCTGAAGAAGGTATTTACTTTGCCCGTAGGTGGGAAAACGGATACAAGCCCTACTTCTTTTTAGATGCTATTCTTTCTTGGGTTTTACCGTTTCTGATTTTAATGACCAGAAACTCTAAGCGGAATACTTCTTCATTGGTAATGGTAGCTGTTATCGTATTGATCGGACATTATACTGATTTATTTATGATGGTAATGCCCGGAGCAGTTGGTGCAGAGCACGGAGAGTGGTTGTTTTCTCCACTTGAATTAGGAGTATTTTTAACCTATATGGGGATTTTCTGGTTTGTTACGGCAAAAGCTCTTGAAAAATGCCCATTAGCTCCAAAATATCATCCCTATCTTGAAGAAAGCCTACATCATACAACGTAATACGGATTTATTTAGTGCATAAAAATTTTAGAAGCCCCTTTTCGGGGCTTTTAAAGTTTAAAAGAAGTTTTTAGCTTATGGATAACTCAACCTTAGCTCGTTTAGCACAGCATCTTACAGAGCCGGAAGCAGACCGGTTCCGTGTCTTTAGTACGATGTTTGCCTCCAAAGAAAATTCCCGAATAAAACAGATATTTGACTTATATCGCCAAAATTCAGGCTCTGCACAGTCAATAGATTCTTTGTATGAAGACTATTTTTCGGATATTTCCCGAAAGGCTTTTTTTATGCTGCAAAGAAGACTTGCTGAGCGATTGGTAGAATTTTGCTGTTTGGCAAGTAATATAGCTTTGAGTAAAGACATTGAGTTTGCAAATTTATTAGAGCTGAGACGTAAGCAGCTACAAGCAGAATATCTAAAACAAAAAGGTTTCAAGAGTTTAGCAATAGATTGGTTTGAAGATGTTTACACAAAAGCTGACGAAATCGGCTATCCGGATATTGCCTTAGAATCGTTGATGCAAGTACGGGCAATGGCACCAAGCGAGATAGAAGTAGATACAGCCCGTGCGCAGGTGGTTCGTCGGCTGTTAGAGGCTATCTACGCAGATACCTTGAATAGAACTGTTTTTGATACTTTCAACCAACTTTCTCAATATTCTTTAAATACAGATCCTGCCGTAGATTTTTTAGTCGCAGAAATTCCGGAAATGCTGAAACGTGCAGACAAAACCCAAAGCCCAAGAGCCGTTTTTTATGCCTACTATTTGGCCGGAATCGCCGAAACACAGCGAAAAAACTTTTCGCAAGCGCATTCGTATTTTTCATACTTGCAAAATTGGTTGAGTAGCCGTAAAGAAGTTGGAAGTAAAAACAGAATGGCAATATTGCTGTCTCAAATGGGGCAGCTATATTTAGAAAGTGCTCATTATCAGTATGCAAAAAGTTATTTTAAACAATCTCTTTCTCTATATCCATCCGGTAGTAAGAACAGTTTAAGCATTCAATTAAGCCTAAATTTAGCGTTGTTTTTACAAGCAGACTTTGAAAACCTTGCTAAAATCTTGACTGATTTAGCAGTATCCACCCGCCACCCTGAAATTTATGCTATCATCGCCTATCAGCAAGCATCCATAAATTTTGTTCAAGAAAACTATACCGAAGCATTAAAAGCCTTAGAACAAGCTGACTCTTTACTCAAAGATAAGGCAGGCTGGAATATCGGAATCCGATTTATGGAATTACTCTTATTGATTGAAAAAGAGGACTTTGACTTAGCGCAATACAAAATAGATACACTTAGAAAGCACGTAGAAAAATATTTACAAAAGGAAGAAAGAGATTATCTGCGATATAAACTGTTATCTAAAATCATCCATGAGTCTGGGGATTTCAAGAAGGTACTTACCAAATACAATTTTATTCAGGAATTATTTGAAAAACTAATTTGGAAACCAAATACTTATGAATTAATTCGAGAAGATTGTTGGTTAGTTGCTAAAGTTCGTAAGGAGCCTTATTGGAAAGTATTTAGGGAATATTTACCCACACCTACACAACTTAACTTAACAGATAACTAATTGTTACCTAAGAAGATATATTAAAATAACCTTAAAAAATTAGGCTTGTATTTGCTGGAATTGCAATTCATATAAACGTTTATAGTAGCCGTTGAATTTAATAAGTTCGGCATGGCTACCGGATTCCACGATTTTTCCGCTGCGTAAAGCAATAATTTTATCCGCTTGGCGAATCGTAGATAACCGGTGTGCAATCACAATAGCAGTTCGCCCAGATAATAAAGTGCTGATTGCTCGTTGTATAAGTTCTTCAGAATCAGTATCTACATTTGAAGTAGCTTCATCTAAGATGAGTATTTTGGGATCATATACCAACACACGCACAAAGGCTATCAACTGGCGCTGCCCACTCGATAAAGAGTGCCCACGTTCCGAAATAGAATGAAAATATCCATTGGGAAACTGCTCAATAAACTGATTTGCACCTACTAACGTTGCTATCGCTTGAACTTTTTCTAAAGGAATGGATTTGTCCCGAAGGGTGATATTATCTAAAATAGTGCCCGAAAACAGGGTGGCATCCTGCTGCACAAAACCGATATTTCGGATTAACTCATCTAACGGAATTTCCGTATGCCGGATACCTTGAATATAAATATTCCCGGAATTTAGGTCATAGAATCGCGGAATAAGCGACGCAATAGTTGATTTTCCTGAGCCTGTAGTGCCCACAAGTGCTATCATTTTTCCGGCTGGAACTTCAAATGAAACATCATGCAACACTTGGTTTTGGCTATTGTAGGCAAAATTAACGTGGTCAAAAACAATAGACGGCGGGGTTGAAAAAATAGCACCCCCAATAAGTGCATTATCCTTTCCGGTATCAGAAATCTCATCGTGAATATCTAATAAGGAAAATATTCTTTCGGCACTGACTGTTCCTAATTGTAATGTATTAAACTGATCTGCTAACAGCCGAATCGGGCGAAAAAATAACTGGATATACATCTGGAAAGCTACAAGTTCCCCAAAAGTTACCGTGTTTTTTAGCACCGACCCTGTGCCATACCATACCAATAGCGCAATTGCTAAGGCCGAAATAAGCTCTATAAGGGGAAAAAAAATACTGTAATACCAAATCGTTTGGATATTTCCTTGACGATGTTTTTGATTAATTGCTGTAAATTTATTCAGTTCAATATATTCTCTATTAAATAGTTGCGTAATGGCCATGCCAGAAAGATGTTCTTGGGTAAAAGCATTCAGTTGGCCAACATATTTACGTACCTGCTCAAAGGCGGCTTTTATATTAACTCGAAACCATTGCGTAGCCCAAGCTAATAGTGGTAATATAAGCAATACTACACAGGTTAAACGCCAATTGGTGTAAGCCATCACAACCAGCATAGCGACTAACTGTAATAACTCTCCCAAAATAGTTACAAACCCTTGGCTAAAAACAGCATTGAGAGTCTCTATATCCGAAATAGTTCGCGTTTGCAGTGTGCCAACGGGAGTATTATCATAAAAACTGAGCCGTAATGAAAGAATCTTCTGAAAAACCCGTTTACGTAAATCATTCATAACAGATTGCCCCAAAAAGTTTGTCAGCATAGTTTGAGCATACTGAATAATTGCAGAAAGAACCGTTAATCCTAAAAAAATAAACATCCAAAAATTAATAGCGGATATATTTTTTTGCGGCAAAATACTATCTATCACATACTTAACTAAGTATGGCTTTAAGGGTGATAATACTGCCAGAATAATGGTAAGGAATAGAGCCGTTCCGAATAGCCCCCTGTAAGGATTAAAGAGGCTTAACATTCGTTTTAAAACAGACTCTGACGCTTGTTTCATTCGGTAAGGGCTAACAAACAGAACTAAAAAAGGGTTTCATTTAAGCAATGGTTTAAGCTATTGTTATCCAAAAATTATTCCGGTAGATTTATCTGCATAAAGTAGTTGTCATCAAACATTTCTTCTGCAATAGTTTTAAATTCAGCGGGTTGTATTTTGTTGATTTCTTGGATAATTTCGTTAAAGAGGATTGGTTTTCCGGTGTCTAATAGTTCTTTACAACTGGTTGTGAGGTAGTGAAGCCCGCTATCCATTCCCAAAAGCATACTGCCAAAAAACTGTTTTTTCATTTCATTACATTTCCAGATAGAGAGACCTTGTTCTCGAACTTCGCGTAGTAGTTTTTGGATTAAGGTAATTATCTTTTCATATTTCTGTGGGTCGCAGCTAAACATGATTCCCCAGATTCCGCTAAATAAATATGGAGTATAAAATCCTTGTATAGAGTAACATAGGGCTTTTTTTTCACGAATTTCATAGGGAATTTTTGCATACATAAAACTTCCACACAAGTAATTATTCAGTGCAGCAAAACCTTGATATTTAGGGTTACTGAGGTCGTACGATTCTTTTCCCAAAATACAATAAGCCTGTTGGTATTTTGTAGATGGTTTAAGTTGTTTATTATGAGTATTTTGTGGTTTATTAGGGAGGAGTTCTTGTATTTTATTGCCAGGTTTTATGGCTGAAAAATATTCATGTATAAGTTTTTCAAAGTTTTGTTGGGTAATTTGCCCCCAGATTCCAACGCAGATATTTTCACCCACAATTACTTTTTGGCTAAAATCGAGCAGCAAGTGTTGGTCAAATTGCTTGATAGTATCATGGGTTCCTAATATGGGGTTTCCGTACGGGTGGTTTGGAAACACCAAAGCGTCAAAATCTTCAAAGACCTGCTCATCAGGGCTATCTTGATATAAATCAATTTCTTCATGGATAACGGCTTTTTCTCGTTCTATTTCATGCTGCGGAAAGGTAGAGTTTTGGATTATATCTGCCAGTAAATCAATGGTTTGAAGTAAATGGGTTTTAGGCACGGTAGCATGGATGCAGAGTTTTTCGCGGGTAGTATAGGCGTTTAGGTCTCCGCCAACGCGCTCTACGGCACTCAAAATATGGTATAAACTTCTTTTGGTGGTTTTTTTGAATAGCATGTGCTCCAAAAAGTGCGAAATACCAAGCTGTTCCGGCGTTTCGTAGAGTACACCTGCCCGTAGCACCACACATAAGTGAATCAATTTACTTTTTGCCGGTATCCACAACGCCTGAACGCCGTTGGGCAAAACTACTACTTGGGATGAATTTGAACGCATGTAGAATATTGGTATTTTTGAACCTCAATTTTTCCAGATTATGATTATTCTAACCGGTGCAGCCGGTTTTATAGGAAGCTGTATGTTAGCTAAACTCAATCAAGAAGGCTACAAAGATATTGTTTTGGTTGATGACTTTTCCAATCAAGTGAAGTTTCCTAACTACAAAGATAAAAGCTACTCACAGATAGTGCCACGTACCGAACTCTTTGAATGGCTTAGCCTGCAATCTATTCCAATACAAGTAGTTATTCACTTAGGTGCCCGCACCGATACGACCGAAAAAAACAAAGCTATTTTTGATGAACTGAACCTAAACTATTCTAAAAGACTCTGGGAATACTGCACAGAACAGCAAATTCCGTTTGTTTATGCCTCAAGTGCAGCTACTTATGGGGACGGAAGTTTGGGCTTTGACGATGATGAATCCCGCATAAACACCTTGCTACCGCTAAACCCATACGGCCAAAGTAAACATGATTTCGATTGCTGGGCATTATCCCAAGAGCAAAAACCCTATTTTTGGGCTGGACTTAAATTTTTCAACGTTTATGGCCCCAATGAATACCACAAAGGGCGTATGGCTTCCGTTATTTTCCATGCCTTTAAGCAAATTCAAGAAGCCGGATATTTAAAACTATTTCGCTCCCACCATCCCGAATATGCAGATGGAGCACAATTGAGGGACTTTATCTATGTAAAAGACGTTACAGACGTTATCTTATTTTTGATTAATACCCGCTATCAATCCGGAATATATAACCTTGGGGCAGGGCAAGCACAAACCTTTTTGGCACTCGGAGAAGCTACTTTTGCCGCATTAGGCTTAAAAACAAATATAAGATTCATTGATATTCCCTTAGATATTCGGGATAGCTATCAATACTTTACTCAGGCGAATATGCACCGCTTACGCAGCATTGGTTATCATAAACCATTTACTACCCTTGAAGCGGGAGTTCAGGATTATGTACAGCAATATTTACTTCCCCAAAAATATTGGTAACCTTAGTCGTTGATATTCATGGACTTAATGAATTGCCACGGACGGCTATTAGATTTGCGCGTTCCGCGGATAATGGGAGTTTTGAACATTACGCCGGATTCCTTTACCGATGGCGGAAAATACCAAACCATAGAAACCTGTTTCAGGCAAACTGAAAAAATGCTTTCAGCAGGTGCTTATATCATTGATGTGGGCGCAATGTCCTCTAAACCAGGTAACAATATTATCTCTCCACAAGACGAATGGAAAAGATTAGAAGCGATTCTACCCAAGTTGATAAACTATTTTCCGGAAGTTTTTTTTTCCATAGACACAGTTCACAGCCAGACTGCAGCCTTAGCCATAGAAGCAGGGGCGCACATTATCAACGATATTTCAGGATTTAATATTGATGAAAAAATGCCGTTACTTTTGGCACAGAAACCCGTTGCCTATGTGTTGATGCACATACAAGGTACTCCCCAAAATATGCAACAAAATCCTGTTTATGAAGATGTTGTAAAAGAGGTTATTGACTATTTTGTTCAAAAAATAGCTGCTTTAGAGCGACATAACTTTTTCCAAATTATATTAGACCCCGGATTTGGTTTCGGTAAAACGGTTACTCATAATTGGGAATTACTTCAAAAATTATCAACTATCACGCTTTTAAGAAAGCCAATTTTAGTTGGTATTTCCAGAAAATCTTTTATTAACAGAACGTTACAAATTCAGTGGTCAGAATCATTACCGGCAAATACTGCCATTCATCTTTTTTCCTTGATGAAAGGCGCGCGAATTCTTCGGGCGCATGAGGTTTTGCCGGCTATGCAAGCAATCAAAATTGCGGAAGAACTGCAATCATTACCGGCTTATGAAACCTTAGATTGAGGTTTTGTTAAAAACCCTTTTTTAACAAAGCTATAAACGCGCCCTAAACAAAGATATGTAACTTTGAAGCAAGAAATTGTTTTTTGAGTATGTCTTTCAAAATACCACAGAATATTCGTCCGGAAGATTTAGTTGATTTTGACCATTTGGAATATGCGGCTGGGATAGCACCGTTTTTACGAGGGCCTTACGCCTCTATGTACACTCAAAAACCGTGGACTATTCGCCAGTATGCCGGCTTTTCTACGGCTGAAGAATCAAATATTTTTTACCGAAAAAACTTAGCTGCCGGCCAAAAAGGGCTTTCCGTTGCCTTTGATTTAGCTACTCATCGCGGCTACGATTCTGACCACCCGCGTGTAACTGGAGATGTAGGAAAAGCCGGCGTAGCCATAGATACCGTAGAAGACATGAAAATACTGTTTAACGGAATCCCACTAAATGAAATGTCCGTTTCCATGACCATGAACGGAGCCGTCCTACCAATCATGGCATTTTATATCGTTGCAGCAGAAGAACAAGGGGTAGCCCAAGCAGCCCTTTCAGGAACTATCCAAAACGACATCTTAAAAGAATTTTTGGTACGAAATACCTACATCTACCCGCCGAATCCGTCTATGCGTATCATAACGGATATTTTTGCCTATACCTCTCAAGAAATGCCCAAGTTTAACTCTATCAGTATTAGTGGCTATCATATTCAAGAAGCAGGTGGAACTCCAGAAATAGAATTAGCTTACACATTAGCTGACGGCTTGGAATACTTGCGTGCCGGTATCCGGTCGGGCTTATCCATAGATTCCTTTGCACCTCGCTTATCTTTCTTTTTTGGTGTGGGAATGAATGTCTTTATGGAGATTGCTAAACTACGTGCTGCCAGACTCTTATGGGCAAAAATTGTTCAGACTTTTAACCCCAAAAATGAAAAATCATTGGCACTTAGAACCCATTGTCAGACTTCCGGCTGGAGTTTGCAAGAACATGACCCGTTTAACAACGTGGCCAGAACTGCCTTAGAAGCGATGGCTGCCGCTTGGGGGGGCACCCAATCGCTACATACTAACGCCTTAGACGAAGCATTGGCACTCCCGTCTGATTTTTCGGCCAGAATTGCTCGAAATACCCAAATTTGGCTACAACAAGAAACAGGACTCTGTGAAGTCGTTGACCCCTGGGGCGGAAGCTATTACGTAGAATATTTAACCGGAAAAATTACCGACGAAGCATGGAAACTAATCCAAGAAATTGAAGAAATCGGCGGTATGACCAAAGCAATTGAAACCGGACTGCCTAAGTTGCGTATAGAAGAAGCCGCCGCCCGAAAACAAGCCCGTATTGATGCCAAAAGAGATAAAATTATCGGCGTTAATCAGTATCATTTTTCGGAAGAAGTAACTATGGATTTATTAGAAGTGGATAATCAAGCGGTTTTAAAAAGCCAACTTCAAAAACTTTCTGCGATAAAAAGTACCCGCAACCAACAAGAAGTAGAATCTACTTTGGCGGCTTTAACGGAATGTGCTCGTACCCAAAATGGCAATTTGCTGGCATTATCAGTATCGGCTGCTCGGGCACGAGCTACGCTGGGAGAAATTTCAGATGCCTTAGAAAAAGTGTGGGGCAGACACCAAGCAACCATTCGGGCAGTATCCGGAATCTATTCAGCAGAATATTCCGAAGAAGAGGTATTGGCACAATGCCGAAAACTATGTGCTGACTTTGCCGAAATGGACGGACGAAACCCCCGAATCTTGATAGCCAAATTAGGCCAAGATGGCCACGACAGAGGCGCAAAAGTAATAGCAACCGCATTCGCAGACTTAGGCTTTGATGTGGACATAGGTGCATTATTCCAAACACCGGAAGAAGCCGCAAAACAAGCCGTTGAAAATGACGTACATATAGTAGGAATATCCAGCTTGGCCGCCGGCCATAAAACCTTAGTCCCGCAATTAATTTATGCCCTAAAAGAATTAGGCAGGCCAGATATTAAAGTCATCGTAGGCGGAGTAATCCCCCCAAAAGATTATGAGTTTCTATACAAAAGTGGCGTAATGGGTATTTTTGGCCCCGGAACCCATATTGCGCATGCAGCTATCCAAATCCTCAAAAAAATTATGGAATCCTGAAAATCATCCGTTTTTTCGTTTTTAAGGCTTATGTCTCTACTGAATAAGTGCTTCCGCCGGATTCCGATAATAGCCGTAGCTTTTGCTAAATAATATCCGAAAACTCTAAAAATCCATCTTTCAATAATGCCCTAAAAATGTTATTCTTGCATATCTTTTTCTTGAATGCGACCTTTAATTTTTGATATTCAGCGTTTTTCTATCCATGACGGTCCGGGCATCCGAACAACCATCTTTTTTAAAGGCTGTAACTTAGAATGCCCTTGGTGCCAAAACCCTGAGTCTATATCTCATAAGCCCGAACTTGCATATTATCCGGCTAATTGCATCGGAAGTCAAGATTGTGTGAAAAGCTGCCCAAAACAAGCTCTATCCTACGAAGGGACGTTAATTATAGACAGGAATATTTGCAGCACCTGCTACAATTGCACCGTAAGTTGCGTTACCGAAGGTGTGAAAGTCGTTGGTAAAGAGTATAGTATAGATTCTGTGATGCAAGAAATCTTGAGAGATAAAAGTTATTATGATACCTCTGGCGGCGGAATAACTTTTTCCGGTGGCGAACCAACCCTGCACATAGACTTTATCTACGAACTCCTAATCCGCTGTAAAGAACACCAAATTCATACCAATATCGAAACCAATGGTTATTTTTCATGGGAAAAATTTCAAAAAATTTTACCTATGCTTGACTTAATTTATTTTGATATTAAAATTGTCAATTCAGTTCAGCACAAGCAACATTTATCTGCAACCAATGATAAAATTCTACAAAATATAACTAATTTAGTTCAGGCGAAAGCTCCTGTTAAATTTCGATTACCGCTGATTCCGCAATATACGGCCAATCCAGAAAACCTAAATGATATTTTAACTATTTTACAAAAAAATAACATAACTGAATTACACTTACTTCCGTACCATAGTATGGGAGAAAGCAAAGCCGAAAAAATAAACAGCTCTTTACCAAAACTTGGATTTCAACCCTTTACAGTTAATGAAATTCAACAATTTAGAGATTTTTTTGAATCCCAGGAGATAAAAACCATTTGTTTTCGTTAATTTTGACTGCCAAAGATTATGAACACACCAACTACCGTTTCCGTAAACGCTATTGCAAGGCTAAACAAATTGAAAGAGGCTGTAACTTCCAGTCCCTATTCTGTTTGTATCGAGCGGGCTGTTTTGATAACTGAATATTTCAAAATGGCTAAAAGTAAAAATAAGCCAGTTATCGTTCAAAAAGCAGAGGCTTTGGCTTATTTGCTGATTCACAAGAAGGTACAGATATATCCCAACGAGCTTATTGTAGGCAGCACCACTTCAAAACGTGTAGCAGGGCCTCTCTATCCGGAACTACACGGCCTACCGGTCATGGAAGACTTATTCAATTTTTCTTCCAGAAAATTAAATCCCTTGCAAATTTCTACCGGTGAAATCTTTAAATTAATCAAAGATGTAGCTCCTTTTTGGTTGAATAAGTTTTTGGCATACAAGGCTTTTTCCGGAAAGGAACTTTTTGACTTTGTGTTAGACCAATTGAATCCTAAATTTTACCTGATTAATGAAACTGGCGGAATCGGGCACTTAATACCGGATTATGAAGGGCTTATCAACCAAGGGTTAAACCCAATCATAGCGCAGGCAGAAGCCGCTATTGCAACTTTAGCCCAAGACGACAAACGGCAAGGATTTTATCAAGCAGTAATAACTATTTGCAAAGGTGTATTGAAAATGGCTGATAATTATGCCGCCGAAGTAAGAACCTTAGCTGAAACAGAACCCGACTTTGAGCGCAAACAAGAATTATTGCAAATAGCAGAAATCTTGGCCCACGTACCAGCAAACCCTGCACGAACCCTACATGAAGCCTTACAATCAATTTGGATTCTTCACACCGCGATTACGCTGGAAGGCTTAGATAACGGAATCAGCTTGGGACGTATGGACCAGTATCTAAACCCATTTTATGAAAGAGACATCGCTGCCGAAAAAATTGACAGAGAAAAAGCCAAAGAACTAATTGGCTGTTTTGTTATCAAAACAGCTGAAATTATTCCTGTTTTTAGCACCAAAATATCCAAAAGCCATGGCGGCTTTTTGAGCGGGCAAGCCCTCACTATCGGAGGAATAAACCAAAACGGGCAGGACGTAACCAATGAATTGTCATATCTGTTCTTAGAACTGATGGATGAAATTAGAATGCGCCAACCTAATTATCATGCCAGAATCTCCCAAAACCCTCCGCAACAATACCTTGAAAAAATCATGTCAAATTTAGTCAAAGGAGTAAATTCTCCGGCTGTCTATAATGATGATTTGATTATCAAGTCTTTACAAATGTGTGGAATGTCCCAAAATGATGCAAGAGAATATTCAACCTTAGGTTGTGTAGAGCTTTGTGCTGCCGGAAAAACCTTTGGTTCTACCGATGCTGCTTTGGTAAACATCCCAATATGCCTTGAGATGGCTTTAAATGAGGGAAAACTCTTTGGAAAATCTAAACTAAGTGGCTGCAAAACACCACCAATTTCTACTTTTAAAAACATCGAAGATGTTAAAAATGCCTTTAAACAGCAACTATACTACATTATCAAGAAATTACATAAAGTATTAGAACCCATAGAGTTTGCTAATCGAGATTTTCATCCTACGCCGCTAACTTCTGCACTCATTCAAGGCTGTATGGAAAAAGGGACAGATGTAACGGCAGGAGGCGCAACCTATAATTTCAGTGGTGTACAAGGTGTTGGCGTTACGGATGCAGCAGATAGCCTATTTATTATCAATGAATTGGTTTTTAAAACCCAAAAATATACACTTACAGAAATCGTTAATGCATTATCCAATAATTTCAAAGACCAAGAAAAACTTCGCAACTTGATGTTAGCTATCCCGAAATTTGGCAATGACAATCCTGAAGCTGATGCTTATAGCAAATGGGTAGCTGATACCTTTTATGATTCTTTTGAAGGCTTGATAAATACTCGGGGAGGGAAATTTGTAGCCGGATTTTATTCTACTACAACGCATTACAGTTTTGGCTTATATACTGGCGCGACAGCTAATGGCCGCCTTAAAGGCACTCCCTTTACTTCCGGAATTGCCCCAACAAACGGCATGGATAAAAAAGGACCCACTGCATTTTTTAACTCTATTAATAGCATAGACTTTGAACGTGCCCATAACGGCGCAAACGTAAATGCTAAATTTGACACCGCAACCCTAAAAGGAGAACACGGAAAAGAAATCCTAAAAGCACTACTGCTAACGTACTTCAATAACGGCGGAATGCAGGTTCAGCTAAATGTTTTGGATACCGAAATGCTCAAAGACGCTAAACTAAATCCACAAAAATATCCTTGGCTGATTGTTCGCGTTTCAGGATACTCTGCCTATTTTAATGATCTTTCTCCAGAAATGAAAGACGAAATTATCCAAAGAAGTTCACTAACAATTTAAAATCAAGCGATTAGAAAATAGATTACAAGATTTAGATAACTATTGATTTAGGTAGAAATACCATAATTACGAAACATATCAATAATATCTTTCAGTTTTTCTACAAAATTAGCAGTTAAAAAGTCTCTATTCTGAAATATGGGCTTGGGGAATACTTTTGGGAAAATTTTCAAAATATCTACTTTTGGGGAATCTCATGGAGAAATGTTAGGAGTTGTGATAGAGGGCTGCCCGAGTGGCTTCCCCTTAGATACAAATTTTATTCAGCAAGAGGTAAATCGTAGAAGACCCGGCCAGTCGGCTATTTCTACTCAACGAAAAGAAACAGATAAAATTCATATTGTTTCGGGTTTTTGGGAGGGAAAAACAACCGGTACTCCGCTTACGATATTGGTTCACAATAACGATGTGCGTAGCCAAGACTATGCATTATTTCAGCATATTTTTCGCCCAAGCCATGCAGATTTAGCTTATTTTCAGCGATATAAACACTATGATTATCGAGGAGGAGGGCGGGCTTCTGCACGTGAAACCGTTGCGCGGGTTATCGCCGGTGCTGTCGCAAAACAATTTTTACAGCCTTTGGGGATTCAAATTTATGGATACACTAATTCCATCGGAAATTTGGATATACCGCTCGATTATTCAGAGATAAATCCGGCAGATATTGAAAAAAATATAGTGCGTTGCCCCCATGAAGAGACTGCCGCGGCTATGATTTCGCTTATTCAAGAGGTTAGAAAGTCCGGAGATAGCTTAGGTGGAGTCGTTACCTGTGTGGCAACGGGAGTTCCAGCCGGAATCGGTCAGCCGGTATTTGATAAAATTCAGGCTGACTTAGCAAAGGCCGTTTTTAGCATTAATGCCGTTAAGGGACTTGAATTTGGATCGGGTTTTTCGGGAACGAAACTTTTGGGTAGCCAACATAATGACCCGATTGTGTTTGAAAAAAACAGGTTTCTTACGGCCACAAATCACGCCGGCGGGACACTTGGTGGCATCACAAACGGCATGGATATTTATTTTAGGGTTGCTTTCAAACCCGTTGCTACAATTGTAAAACAGCAACAAACTGTTGATAAAGAGGGAAATAGCATTATTTTTTCAGGACGAGGCCGGCATGACCCTTGTGTAGTCCCCCGTGCTATCCCGATTGTAGAAGCTATGACAGCCATAGTTTTATATGACCACTGGCTATTGGCTAAAGCATTTGATGTTCCTTGATTAAGGCCGCATTGCTTTTGGGTTTTCGTGCATCATGGTGGCCATATCTACCAAGATATTTCCACTTTCTTGCAAAATAAAATCCGGTGCTTTATCGTCTTTTCCGGGTTGCTCTCCGGCTTTCAGTAGTTTTAATCCGGCGGCGGCACGTCTTTCGTTCGTTCGAAGCCAGTTCTTTTCATCTTCTTGCTGATGCTCTTTGCGTAATTGTGCTTCATTGAGAGAAACATATTTTTGCTCCCGTTTCTTCTTAATGGCATTTACATCTTCGGTTAGGTATTTATATTCTCTTTCGTTCAAAACTCTTTTTAAGTGTATATCTAAAAGATGCTGACGCAGTTCGGTAATATCAGGAAGTACAGAAAATAGCGTAGGCTGAATTTGGTCCCAGGGTAGGGCAGTTGGGTATGAACTTTCCCCAAATTCTTCGGCAGAAAAAATTGTTGGGAAACTTATATCAGGGATTACGCCTTTGTGTTGGGTGCTGCTGCCGGTAACTCTATAAAATTTTGCAAAAGTGATTTTTAATTGTCCTAATTTATCGCTTTCAAATGGGAGTAGCTTATTTAGATCCAGCATATTCTGGACTGTTCCTTTTCCAAAAGAATTTTCTCCTACGATAATTCCTCTGTTATAGTCTTGCAAGCAGGCGGCAAATATTTCGGAGGCAGATGCGCTAAAACGGTTGATAAGCACCACAAGTGGTCCATTCCAAGTGATTTCGGGGTCATTATCTCGATGCACCTGCAAAAGTCCGCTGGCTTCTTTAACCTGAACGACCGGCCCTTCTTTGATGAATAAACCGGATAAATCAATGGCTTCCACTAATGAGCCTCCTCCGTTATTCCGTAGGTCAATGACTAAGCCTTCTATTTTTTCTTTTTTGAGATCTTCTATCAGCCGGCGAACGTCTCGTGTTGTGCTTTTGTAGTTTTTTTCTCCTTTTTGCATTCCTTCCCAATCCATATAAAAAGTGGGTAAGGTGATGACTCCGATTTTATGTTTCGTATTGTTTTGTTTTGTTTCAAGGATGGAGCTTTTGGCTGATTGTTCTTCTAAGATAATTTTATCTCTTACTAAGCGAACTTGATAGCTTTTGTTGTTTGCAGCCGAGAACATTTTTAGGCGGACGATAGTTCCTTTGGGGCCTCGGATGAGGATAACGGCTTCCGAGGTCGTCCAGCCTACTACATCTACAAATTCTCCGTCATCTCCTTGGGCAACAGCTAAGATTTTGTCATTAATCTGGATTTGTCTGCTACGGCTGGCAGGCCCGCCTTTCACAATATCGGTTATTTGGATGTAGTCATTATCTTGACGTAATGTGCAACCAATACCTTCTAATGACTGGCTCATGGAGATATTAAAGTCGTCAGCAGAACGCGGTGAAAAATAGTTTGTATGTGGCTCTATTGTTTCGGTGAAACTATTCATAAAAAACTCGAATACATTGTCGGCTTTCTGTTTGTATAAATTTTTACGCAGATTTTTATATCTGTTTTCGACTGTTTTTACGCTGCCGCTGCTATCTAAGCGAACTTCTAATAGTTCATATTTTATTTTTTTCTCCCACAACTTTTGTATTTCCGGTTCAATTAGCCACGGAGACTCGCTGCGGTCGTATTCATATATTTCATCAGTAGTGTAATCATAATTTTTGGGAGTTAGCTTGAGGGCTAAATCTATTCGTTCGTTAATTCTGATGCGAAATTTATTGTAAATGATGAACACCTTACTTAGGTCTCCGGTAGATAAATCATTATCAAGGGCATATCGAAATACCTGAAATTCATCTACATCTTGTTTGGTAAAGTATATTTTGTTGGGGTCTATTCGTTTTAGGTAAGCATCAAAGACTTGTGAAGAAAGGGAATCGTTTAACTCCGGCTTTTTCCAATGATATAGTTGTAATGCTTTGATAGATTCTCTGCAAGCAACTGAATGTTTAGGCTCAGGAGAAAGGGGAGAACTTGCTTGAGCAATTGTGTCTTGGCTTTGTGCATACACTTGCGAGAGGCAAAACAGCCCTATCACAAAAGATAAATAATATACGCTTCTTGGCGCAATTCGTCTCATCGGCTAAACTTTTTCTTAACTACGCAAAGCTATTAAAAAGGTTCTAATTCTTCATAAAGTTTTGATAATTCTTTTTTTAGGGAAAATCAGTATTAAACTATACATCGTAATTGATTATCAATTAGTTGTTTTTTTGCTTTTAAGTAATAGTGAAATATTATTCACGGATTTTAGGTTACGCTATGTATTTGTTGCGATATTTTTCCCTATATGTAGTCCCATTGCATAAATAGACAGCTGGGGAGGTACTCCAATGGAGGTTGGAAAAAGAGAGCCATCGGCGATCCAAAGACCTTTTATGTGCCGAAAACGTCCTGATGAGTCCACGGCTGCTGTAACAGAGTCATCTCCCATAGGAATTGATCCCATCGGATGAACGGCAGCTAATTCTAAGCCATTCTCTAAGGTATTTTCGATGGATATTTTCTGAATATCGTTTTTCGTAAGTAGCTCAAGACGTGGGTACGTTGGAATCATTACTTTTTTAGCTCCGGCGGCAAAAAGAATTTCAGCACTTGCCTGCAAGCCTTTCACTAACTCTTGCTTATCTTCCGGAATTAGCTGATAATCAATTTGAAATTCTGTTTTTCCGGTATTTTTGATAGTTCCAGTAGAGTGTTCGTGAAGTACTGAGGTTATGACGGCAATATTTTCATATCGTTCCATCGTAGTTTGATGTTCTTTTCCGTACCCGGGCAAAAAAGTAGCTGTTCCCACAGGATGTGCAAATGCCGGTATTAGCCAAAGACGATTTGCTTTTTCTGCCGATGAAGCAGGCTTACCGCTCTTTTCTTGAGCTATTGCTTGCTCAAAATTCAAAAATTCGGTGCATTCAAATGATTGTGGTATTCCCTCCCAAGCTCGTATGGGAACATCAAACTCTCCGGCAACCAATGTAGCCGGATGAATCCTAAGTGTTTGACCCACAGTTCCTTCTGGATAAGGAATAGTTGAACGTAAAATAATAGCGGCAGAGGCAGTAGCTGAGGCACTTAAACAGACCTGATTAGCCTGAACGATTACTTCTCCTAAAATGCGGTAATTTTCTGGGTCCATGACAACGGCTTTCACGCCGTCCACAATTCCGTTTTGGTGCGAAATTTGGGTAGCTAAGCAGTGTGTAAAAACCTCACCATTTGCTTTTATGAGTCTGGGAATAAGGACTTTGCTGGCATTGTTTTTGGCATCATAAGCGCAGCCAAGTTCACAAAAGCCGCTCCCTACGCAGCCGGTACGGTTATGTTTCATCAAGCCCCCTTTCCAACCTAACTGTTGTATTCCTTGCTGAAATATCCTGTTATGTTGATTCATCATTTCTGGTGTAATACCTGAAACACTCAATAATGATTCTACTTCAGCATACAAAGAATCCCAAGCACTTAGTGGTAAATGATTTAACTTTCTGTTTTGTATCCAGTGTTGTAATATTTCTGTAGGGATACGTTTGATGAGGTTAAGATTGTGCAGGGTAGAACCGCCCACCCCTTTTCCTTGATAAATATGGATATTTCTATCGGTATTAGTTCGTCCGCCGGCTTCCCACAGTAGTTTTGGGAGCATTGTGTCTTCGCGTTGGTTCATTTTGTCGGGAGTCATGAAGCTACCGGGTTCTAACACCACTACGCGCATACCTGCTTCTGCGGCTACCATAGCCGCCATACTGCCGCCAGCACCGGAACCAATAACGCATAAATCTGCCCGCAACCGAAGTGGAAACTTAAAATGTCTGCTATCAAAAATCATAACTATTCTGTCATTAATGACTTAGGAATATCTCCAGAAGAAGCTACCAAAGTTAGATACTGCTCTGAAACTGAGCGACTTTCAGCTACCATCGGACCTAAGTAGCGTATAGAAGCCCAAGAACTATCTTGTTGGTAATACCCAAACAAGCATAAGTCCCGTATGGTTTTGGCAACCAAACGAAAAATACCGCCTAAACCAAACATCCGCTCAAGGTATTCTTGGCGAGCTGGGCTTGCCATTTGTGAAAAAGAATTGAGGCTTGGGGTCAAAAAAGTCATATTTTCAAATGCTTCAACGGCATCTCGAACCTGACTAACCATAGTTTCCGGTAGTTTAGACAAAAAAGAATCTATATTTCCGGTGATATTTTGATATACAATTTCACTTTTTTCGGGGATAAACTCTTGGGCTGCAAGAAATAATATGGAGGCGTGCCTATGGGAAAGAATTTTGCCATCCCATGAGTTAATTTTGGGATAATTGTAAATTCTCGTTAATATAAAAGGAATCGGAATAGCTGATAATGCAGCCATTCCGATAAAAAAGAATTTACGTCTGGATATTTTGGACATAGCACAATCATTTGAGAGGCAATACTAATAGTTTTTGTAGTCTTACTGGGAGTTTATTTTTCCAATCGCTCTTTGTTGGAGGCAAGTTTCTTCTGTGGGAGTTCCAAAATAAAACTTTACCATTAAAGCCATTTTTTAAATCGTGTAATATTGCCGCGGCCATTTTTCCGGTATAAACCGGTTCTAAAGAAATCTCTGCTGAGTCAAAGATTTTTACGGCCATATTTGCTGCTTCGGTAGGGTAGGCGTATCCCTTTCCAAGTTGTTTATAATCAATCACAATTGGGATATTTTTTATTTTTTTTACTTCCTGAAAGCCAAAAGACAGTAATAATTTACAAACTTGGTTAATCAAGAAGTTTATTCTCCATGTAGATACAATTATTTTTTCTACGGTAGCTATTGCTTTTATGGGTATTTGGAATCCGGCTACGGCTAATCCTACGGCTAATCCGGCTACAGTTCCACAGGTTCCGGCGGCTACATAAATCCTATCTGGTACAGGTATCATCCCTGCTTGGATTTGTGCTGCCAATTCTACGCCTGCTCGAACCATACCTACTATTCCCAATGCAGAGCTACCCCCCGGCGGAATAAAGCTACAGTTTTGGACTGTTTTGCGAAAAAATACTGCCGGCCTTGTCAGTAAGACTTCCATACGAGAGCGATAGAAATGTATTTTTTCAGTGTGTTCAGCTATGAATGCGAGGTTTTTTAAAATTTCCTCAGAGGTAGGTTCAAAGAAGCAATGGGCTTGAAATTTTCTTTGGAGGATATGAGCAGCGGCAGCGCAGGCTACCAAATGGCCTGATCCGATTGCCCCAATAGATGCCCATGAAGATGCGTTTTGAAAATGGGAATCTGCTAACAAAAAGTCTAACTTCCGCACTTTTGAGCCTCCAAGTAATCCAGAACAGAGGTCATCTCGCTTACAGCCCATCCAAGTTGCACCAAATTGTTGCGCAATTTGCGGTAATTCAGTAATAGGCGTTGCCAAAGTAGCCCAACCAATACGCGGAATAGTATCAAATTGCTCCGGTTTCACTACTTGGTAATAGTAAGCATAAACTTAGCCACTTCTAACCGAGTTTCTGGCGGCAGGTAATCTTGTTTAGGCATTTCTGGGTGGTCTGTCCGTTTTTTTATTGGTTTGGCGATATAATCTGCAATACCTTGTGGGTTATCTTTGTAAATCGCTTGTATTGCCTGCACCGGAGGGCCTATCATACGTACGTTGTAGGCATGGCAGCCGGAGCAAACTCCATAATACGTCAATTTTCCGCGTGTTTCTTGGGTGATTTGCAGCGGCTCTACCGGCTTGTCAAGCATATAAGACAGTACTTCGTCAGTAGAGTTTAATTCACAGCGAGCAAATTTATCCAACCCATAAGTTCGATAACGATTTATATCGCGGATACAACTGCCTGTTCCACCTCCGTAAGCTAAAATATCCGGGCCTTTAGCGGAAAATTTGGTTGCCATTGCCGCTTTAACTTCTTTAACGGGATTATTACCGTTATTAAACATGAAGTTATCTAAAATTACGATTCTATCTGGATTGGGTTCACTTTCCGGATCAACGGCTATATCTGCAATAAACTTATGATCCACAATAGCAATGCCGATATTGTCATTACCGGAAATGAAGTTGTTTTCAACAATTACATCATCAGCGGCCATTATGATAATGCCAGTGCCTACGGGTAGAAACGAAACAATGGAGCCGGGAGCACCGAAGTTTTTGTGATTATTATTTACGATATAATTATTCCGAATAATAATATCGTAACAAGTTTTGATGGGTAAACCAGGTGTAATAAAGGCCAAAATACCGCCGGTATTATCATAAACGTTGTTGTATTCTACCAAAGCGTGTCTTGAATTTTCTATTTCTATGCCGGCTACGCTGGCATAGACTTCGTTAAAACGAACATCAATATTATCGCACATTCCTACATAAATGGCGGCATCTTCGATGTTAGTGAGAATATTTCGTTCTATTAACCCATTTTTGCCGTATTCAGGGAAAATCCCATATACACCGGTGTTGATAACCCAGTTGTTTCGAAGAACAAAATTGTTGCCGCTTTGCCCCATAATTCCATTTCCCTTATAGTTTTGAATTTTAAAATTTTCAATGGTTATGTTGCTACCAGAATATAGGAAAGCATCATTTAGTTTTTCTTGTCCATCGAGAGTTGGCCATTGATTGTCTATAATAACTCCTTGAATGGTTATGTTATCTTTATCAATATAAACTGTTTCGTAGTAAGTACCGGGGTAAATACGGATAAGGTCTCCGGAATTTGCCTTTCTAACGGCATCCATAATTGATTGCCCGCTTTTAACATCAAAGGTTTTTCCGGTTATTTTTTCAGAGATAGTAGTCTTGCGTCCGCTTGTACCTTGAAAAAATTTGGGAACAGGTGGCGGCGGCGGTTGGCTATTAAAAAATAACCGCGAGGTGAAAGTTCCGGCAATGTAGATAAGAACCCCTACAAATAGCAAACCTATGTATTTTAATGACTTACTTGTATTCATTTTGTTATTCCATTTTCGGCGGTTAGATACGCTTGGATATTGATACCGGAGGGGACTACTTGGGGAATAGCAGGTTTAAAGCTTTCATCAGTAAGTGTTTTGAGAAAATCTACTAAGCGGTCTAATTCCTCATCAGTTAGTTTTGGTTCCCATATATGCCAATGGATTTTGAGGTTTTCTCCTTTGGGAACAGCGTGGCCTCGTCCGTCTGTGTAGAACTTTACGGTTTCTTTGAGGGTTTTAAAGACTCCGGAGTGCATATAGGGTGCTGTTTTTTCAATATTCCGCAAGGTAGGAACTTTAAAGGCAGCACGCAAGGAGGGTTCGTGAAATACTTTTTCGGCTCCAATATCAAGTGGTTTTCCGGTTGGTTCAGGGACTCCCAATACCGCTAATTGCTGGTTGGTAAATAACGGCGGTGTATGACACTCAGAGCAACGTGCTACAAATGAACGAAATACATTGAATCCGGCTATTTCTTTGGAGTTTAATGCTTCTGCATAACCATGAGCATATTGGTCATAACGGCTGTTTAAGGATACGAGGGAGGCCTCAAAGGCAGCGATTGCGGTGCAAATTTCTGATAAGGAGATATTTGTTGAGTCTTTTTGGGGGAAAGCATCAGCGAATAATCGCTTATAATCAGGAACTTCATTGATTGTTTTGATTAAATTTTCGGGGTCATTAGCCATTTCCTGTGGGTTAAACAAAGGGCCTTCCATTTGCCCTTCTAAGGTGTTGGCGCGCCCGTCCCAAAAGAATGACTTTAAAAAAGCTACATTCCAGATCGTAGGAGCCGACCTACTTAGCAAAACTCCTTTATATCCAATACTTTGGGGTTTTGCATCACTAAAGCCTTTATCAGGATGGTGGCAACTGGCACAAGATAATGTTTTATCTTTGGAAAGTAAGGGGTCAAAGAAAAGATAACGGCCTAAATCAATTTGTTGTGGTGTAAAGCCGTCTCTGTATTGTGGTAACGCTGTTTGCAATCCGCCAACACCTACAGTAACGAGTGAACGATATTGTTGATATTGGTTTCGCAGCAAACAGCGGTTATCTTTTGTGAGTTCAAAGCCCGGCGGGCAGCTATTGCATAAAGTTATTTCGGATGGTTTTGATACCGAATTTGATACCGATCTTTGGGCAGGTTCTTTACAAGAAGCTATCCAAAATATTAATAAACAAACTATTATGCAATAGCGCGAGGCCATTACTTAGATTTTTCTAAGGTCTGGATATAAGCGACAACATCTGTAATAGCTTGGTCGTCGCCTATTGTTTTGGCCATAGCGGCCATTTGAGCACCTTGTACGTCTTGGGGGTGCGCACCGCGAATGCCTTCTATGAAGTTATGCACTTGTCTTTTGAGATACCAATCCCCTACGCCGGTTAATCTCGGAGCAAATAGAGCTTTATTGCCGGCAGCGTCAGGGCCATGGCAAGCGGCACATATCGCAGTATATTTAGCTTTTCCGGCTTCCACATTTCCTTTCACAGTCTTTTGAACCGTAGTAGGCGGGAGTGTTTTGATATACTTTACGATAGGTTCTATTTCACTGTCTTTTAAGTTGGCGGCGATTCCGACCATTTGCTTTCCGTAAGTATCTTTTTCATGGCCGCCGCGAACACCCCCTTTCAGATTTTTTAGCTGGCGTACTAAATAGTCGGGATCTTGGTTTACAATTCCGGGTGCGAACATCGTTTCGTTACCGCCACCATTTTGACCATGACAAGCAGTGCAGGTAACGAATAACTGATCCGGAGTTTTAGCGGCAGTATCTGCCGAAGCCACCTGACCACCGGTATTCTCTGGTTTAGAACCACATCCATACAACAACATTATACCCAGAGACAGGTAAACAAAACGTATCATTTTACTGTTAATAAGCATTTTATAGTAAATTAAAAAAGTTTAATTAATATTATTTTGGCGAAATTTAGGTATTTTTCTGAATACTTAAAAGGAAAGCCAAATATCTAAAAAAATGTTATACAACATATTTTTAATATAATTTATTTTGAAATTTATTTAGTGTTATGTTAATCTTAAATTAACGGATAAAGTCTTCTGAGTTTTTGCCTTGCATCGTTTGTTGTAAATT